>JALTEE010000429.1 GCA_027007865.1 bacterium | reverse complement strand
AAATTAAAACCTGGCGAGCTGTGGGATAATATTGTCGAAGATGATTATTCATATAAAATAGTGCGGTTTCTCGGAGAAGACGATACGAACTACATCTGGGATGGCGTCGTTATTCCCAAGCATAATTTCGATGATTGGTTTAGAGATTATGCGACCAAACATGTTAAAATCGAGATTTACGATGCGGCGATAAAAGAAGCATTTTTGAAAAAATATCCAAATTTGTGGTGGGTTGAACTATTGAATTGAACCAGTAGGGCAGCCGCTCGCTCGTATGCAACACCCGACTTAAGTCGGGTGCGGGGCGTCCCCCTCCAAAGCGGCTGCCCGAATTGAAAAAATTACCCCCTGTCCCGACAGGTCGGGACTGTCCCCCTTGTCAAGGGGGACAAAGGTTCCGCCCTTGCGGAACCGCAGGGGGTTGAAAATAAGCAGAAACTATTCAGAAACAGATAGAACGAACGCAGTTTCTAACAGAAACCACGCAGAAACAAACTCGATACGCGCAAAAAGAGCTTCGTTATAGGCATAAAGAAACTCGTTACAAGCATAAAGAGCTTCGTTACGCGTAAAAAGAAGTTCGTTATGCGTAAAAAGAAACAGAATATGCTCATAAAGAAACGGTATATGCGCGTAAAGAAACAGAAAACATTCAAAACTGGAGGAATTTTATGGCAGGCTGGAAAGAAATACCTCGCAGCAAAATCGAGGATTTAATCACGCTCGTATCGGACATCATTGCTGGCGACGAGCAAAACCATACGGAGTGGGCATTGAGCGAGCCATCGCGGGCGGATTTGCAAAATTTACGCAATCATCTGCAAAGTCTTTTGGATGACCGGCAGGCGAAATATGCAGCGTGGCGCGATTCTGTCGCTGCGGCGAAAGATGGCATAAAAGAGGCGATTCCCACTGTGCGCACGGCGATAGACAAGTGCCGAGCACATTTTGGGCGCACGAGTGCGAGATTGCTCGACTACAATGTCGCGCCGTATCATCCGAGAACTGCGGCAGAAATTCCTGCTGCGCCGGAAGCGATTACTGCCGAACCCGCAGGCGTGGGCAAAATAGAAGTGGATTGGTCGAATGTTACGGGTGCGAAATTTTATGAACTTTGGCGCGCCGACCAAGACTCGCAAAAACCCGACGAGCAACTCCAATGGCGGCTTATTCGCACTTTTACAAAAACGATTTTCACCGATAGCGGCTTGACATCGGGCAGGCGATATTTTTATAAAGTCCGCGCCGCAAATGCTGCGGGAACAGGAGAATTTTCTGCGGTTGCCGATTGCGTAGCACCTTGAGGTAAAGGCAACACCCGACTTAAGTCGGGTGCTATCTCAAATCGCCATAATCTTTGCTTTATAACAAACCACCGCTTCAATATTGAAATATTATTTTTCCGAGCCGCCCATTGCGCCGCCGTCGGCGAGTTCTTCCAACAATTCGCGTGTCTGTTCCTGCTCGGTGTTAAGCTCCCGTTTCTTCGATATCCAGACATATAATTCGGTGAGCAGCGCTGGTATGATAAGCCAAATCCCGAAGAATTTCAGCGGACCTATTTTGAACACCGGCTCCGGTGCGATTGCATTCGCATTATATAAAATTACGAGTCCCGATGCCCAAACGCCGAAGAAATTTGCCAGC
>JALTEE010000428.1 GCA_027007865.1 bacterium | reverse complement strand
GGAATTGAGTTCCCCAAGGCCGATGAACAGACATTTAAGACCTGTGATCCCGATATAATTGCTCAGATACGCCGTGAGGCTGCTATTGCTGGCGGACACGTGAATGACATTGTGCAAGGCATAAATGATGTTAGGGATATGCTTGAAAAAGGGATATATCATGGCCCAATAGATCCAATTACATATCTTAATACTCTTGAAAAGGAGGTTGACCAAATCAGGGTTTCCTTTGGCGATCAGTACACTAGCATATTGAAGCTCGCGTTGAAGAATGAGATTGATAGGCTAAGGAACGAGGCTAAGGTGAAAAAGGTACTTGGGGCTGAACCGCCTGACAATGGATTTGATGCATTTGACCTTATGACGATTGTCATGCCCGGAGCCATGAAAATCATGGCCGAAGAACCCAGAATAGACGGGGATGAATTAGGGAAGCGTCTTGCCGATATGTATGGTGATGAAATTGCTAAGTACACTGATCAGCTTAATAGGCAGGATATTGATCTTGATGAACAGGAAGCTGCCCTAGAAGAAATTGTGGAGGAATTTCGTGTGCTTGATAATTTGGCAAGCGGTGGAGAATTGAACCCTGGGATATATACACCGCATATTGATAATATCGAAAAGCACATGGATGCTCTTGATTCAGATGACTATGCAGTTGTACAGAATGGATTGCAAACAGTGAAGGGTTTTGTGGAGGCGCTGAAACATGCAGTCCCTACAGGAAATAAAAAATCTAGTTGAGCGTATAAAACAAGATAAATACCCGGGCTGGGAAGATGATCTTGCTCAATGGCTTCCCTATCTGCAGCAACTGGGGAAGACGGATAATGATGCCTTTGAGCTTTATCAAGAGGCCTCTAGGATGCTTGATGATGCTGAATATCAGCCGAAACAGGAACAGCCGAAACAAGAGGACCAGCTAATTACTCCGTTACCCTTGAACCCGGATACAAACGTTCCACCTGTTGAAGATGAAAGCCACACTGCATGGGAAAAACCAACCAACCCTGACCTTACTGCCGAGCTTAATAGATTAAGTGAAAGGGTGAGGACAAAAATTGACATGTGGTACAACGATCAGAAGAGCGCCCTTATGGAGAAGTACAAGAAAAAGGTATGGTATGAGTTGTTTGCCAAATATGGGCCAACTGCTCAGATTGTCAATCTTGTAAGACTCAATTATTGGAAGGGGGCATTACAGCGCAAATATGGCGTTTTGGTTGACGCTGTCTGCGAGCAATTCTTAAATAAATCTGACCTTACCGAACTCACGCAAGCAGAGGATGATCTCATAAATCAACTTGATACAGAGCTTGATCGTGCCGGATTTAATCTTGGAGAGTTTCAAGATACATTTGATATGTGGGCGCCGTATATCAACCTCACTCAATTGGTCAACCAAAAGATATATTGGTACCTGATCAGCAATGTTGCAGACACCATCACGGAACTGCTTAATCTCACCCTGGGAAAGGGTGGTACCGCCACCAATGTGGTTAGGGCCTGGAGAAATAAGTGGCAGAAGACTTATGAATGGGCGCAGAAAATGAATGAGAAGTATCCTAACCCCGGATATGCCAATGCCATGAAAATGTACGAAAAATTACTTGCTGTGTCCGAGCCCTATGAAAAGGCTGGGCT
>JALTEE010000427.1 GCA_027007865.1 bacterium | reverse complement strand
AGATAATATTGAAGAAAAAAATCAATGCCGAGCACGCATTCGACACTGTAATGCAAAGCGCTGTTCAGGTGCTGGACGAATCGAAGGATGCCTTGTTTCGTGAAAGGATTCAGGATTTTGTCGATGTTAAAAGGCGCGTCATCACGAATTTGATGGGCTTGAAACACCAAGTTATTCCTGTGCCCGAAGATGAGTCGATACTTGTCATCAGTCATCTTGCGCCATCAGAAACGGCGCATCTCTTCGGCAGTAAATATGTCGGGCTTGTCACAGAAGTTGGCGGATTTACATCGCATATTTCGATTATGGCGCGGACTATGGATTTACCTGCTGTTATGGGAATCGACAGCGCAACTGAAATCATTTCCGACGATACCAATCTTATCGTCGATTCTATGCGCGGAGAAGTAATCATCGACCCAGAACACAAGATTTTAGATGATTATTCCAAGCGTATAAAAATATTTTTGCATCGCCATAACATTGTGCAGAAAGTTGTAAATCAACCCGCTGTAACAACCGATGGACACCGAGTTACAGTTTCGGCAAATATGGAATTGCCGGAAGAAGTTCCGCTGACAAAGCACTATGGTGCGGAAGGCATCGGTCTATTCAGAACAGAACTTCTCTATGGAGCAAAAGAAGCGCTTCCTGGGGAAGAGGAGCAGTTTGAGATATACCGAAGTATCGTCAAGCAATCATCGCCGCATTCTGCAATAATTCGCACATTCGATATCGGCGGAGATAAACTTGTCGGCGTTCTCGGGCATCAATACGAACCGAATCCATTTCTCGGATTTCGAGCGATTCGTATCGGACTCGCATATCCCGATATTCTGAAAACGCAGTTGCGCGCAATGTTTCGGGCGAGTGCATTCGGGAAATTGAAAATTATGTTCCCGATGGTTGCTCTACCTGAAGAAATGGAACAAGCGCGAGCGATGATAGAAAAAGTTAAAAGTGAACTCGTCGAAAAGAACATCCCGTTCGATAACGGCATCGAAGTCGGTGCAATGGTCGAAGTGCCTTCCGCCGCTATTTTGTCGAGGAAACTCGCATTGTATTGCGATTTTTTTAGCATCGGTAGCAACGACCTCGTGCAATACACGCTCGCCGCAGACCGCGGAAATCCAAAAGTGGCAAATGTCTATCAAGAATTTCAGCCTGCTGTGCTAAAACTAATAAAATACACTGTGGACTCGGGACATTTAATGGAGCGCTGGGTTGGACTTTGTGGAGAACTCGCAGGCGAAATTTATGCCGTCCCGATGTTGCTCGGTATGGGACTCGATGAATTTTCAGTCGTTCCCGCTCGAGTGCCGCTCGTAAAATATATTATTCGCTCAATATCATATAGCGAAGCGCGCGAAATTGCTGAAACAGTGCTACAAATGAGCACGCAGGATGAAGTGTTTTCTTTCTTGAAAGAAAAACTGCATAGAATGCTGCCCGAAGAATTTTTTATCAATGAAGAATAGGTTTTTGTGTAAAAATCGATATATTTTCTCACTATGCGAATTTTTATAATCATATTATCATTTGCGATTTGCGTGTTCGGTCAGGATATTCAATCTCCTGCAAAAATCGGCGAGCGGGACAGTTCTGCTGCGGACAGTGTGTCTTCATCTGCGCCGACAGGAATTTCTGCACCGATGAATATCACCGAACTGAACTCGCCGCAGAGCGATTTCGCTCCGTTTGTTACGCCCGATGGCAGAAAGATTTATTTTGCATCATCCCGCGATGGCGGCATCGGCGGCGAAGATATTTATTTCTCGCGGTGGGAAAAAGGCAGATGGACGAACCCGCGAAATCTCGGACGACCAACCAATTCCAAATATAATGAAGGCGCTATGTGCCTTTCGCCCGATGGCGATGAGATGTTCATAACGATTTGCGGTGGACCCGATTCATACGGGGGATGCGATATATATGTCAGCGACAAAAAAGGCGACAGGTGGGGCGAGCCGCGAAATCTCGGTAAAAATGTCAATTCGTCGTGGTGGGACGGACATCCTACGCTATCGCCGTCGGGAGATACGCTTTATTTCGCCTCGGACAGGTTCGGCGGTTTCGGCGGAATCGATATTTATTACACATATCGCACGAAAAAAGGATGGAGCAAGCCGAAGAACATCGGCTACCCGCTCAACAATGCACGCGACCAGACATCGCCATTTCTGCACATAGACGGAAGAACGCTTTATTTCTCATCTTCGGGACATGGCGGACTCGGTGGACTCGATGTGATGATGTCTCGCCTCGATACGCTGACGGGAAAATGGGGAAAGCCGCTCAACATCGGTCCGCCTGTGAACACATCGGGCAACGACTATTTTTTCTCGATACCCGGCTCGGGCGATTTTATATATTTTTCATCGGATAGAGGCGCAGGCTACGGCGGCTTCGACATATATTCATATCCGCTTGCGGAGTGGCAGCGTCCGCAGGTTATTGCTACTCTCGCAGGCAAAGTCATCGACAGCAAAACCGAAGAGCCGCTCGCTGCACATATAAAAATCGAGCGCCTTTCAGATGGCAAAATCATTCAGGAACTCGACACCGATGCTAAAACAGGAAAGTTCTATGTCGTTCTGCGAGCAGGCGAAGTTTATGGAATATCCGTTTCCGCACCCGATTATGCGTTCGCATCGGAAAATTACGAGGTAAAAACGCAGGAAGGATATAATGAACTCACTCATACATTCAAATTGAAACGTATCGAAGTAGGTGCGATTGTGGAACTCGTCAATTTATTCTTCGATTTTGGCAAGTGGGAACTGCGCACCGAATCGGAATCGGAGTTGAAACGCATCGAGAAATTGATGAAAAAATATCCCGATATGCGCATCGAAGTTCAAGGCTATGCCGATTCTGTCGGCACTTCGGAATTTAATCTCAAATTATCGAAACTGCGCGCAAAAGCAGTGCGAAACTGGCTCATATGGAACGGAATCGATAAAGGAAGAGTTTCATATCGCGGCTTCGGCGAAGAAGAACAGGGCGCAACAGAAGAGGATTTGCAGAAAAGCAGAAGAGTGCAGTTCAAAATTATCAGCCTCAAAGAAGATTCCACCAAAACAGGCAAAAAAGAACAACCTTCCGATAAGGCGAAGGAAGAAAAAGTTCCACACGAAAAATAGTTTTATGGCAGTCTGATTTCCACCGTATCAAGTGCGAGAACCCAATAGCCCAATCCGGGCAATAATTCATCTGCGATAAAATATTCTCCGCTTTCCGCATCGAATCCGAAAATCGGCGGGAGAATGTATGGTGTAATCTCGCTCGCTGAAACCGATACTATTGGTCCGCCGATTAAATTCCATCCGGGAAAAAAAGTTATTGTAGTCGTATCCGCTGCTTCGCTTCCGGATGCTGTGATAGTCGTATCGGATGGCGATAGCACCCAAAAACCCATTCCGGTCGAAATCGTGTCGATTGTGATATATCCTCCAAGTTCCACATCGAATCCCCACGCAGGCGGGATGTAGAGTGGGAAAACATCGGAAATACTCGCATCGTCATTGAACGGATACGATAGCAAATTCCAGCCAGCAGAAAGTTCGTATTCGACTTCATCTCGCGCTTCTGGCAATTTGTCGAAGACGATTCTGCTGGGATATGATGGTCCCACATAGATATTGTTGTGAGCGATGATATTGTGAGTTTCCTCTCGGAAAGGCTCGCCTGTGTTCGGGTTCGCTTCGTATCTGTCGTATAGAGCGGAAGCGATGCCGACGCGTATTCTGTGTCCCGTATCGAACGATATGGCAATGTTTCCGATGTCGATATCGAATTCGTATATTTCGCCGGGCGTGAGAAAAACTTCGTGGTCTGTTCCTTCACGGAAACGCGCTTTAAGTGCGCCATCGAAAACGAGATATGCCGTTCCTGCAGGATAGACATCTTCGATGCGCACCATAAAATCCGTATCGACGCAGTCGGAACTGGCGAAAATTTTCGCTTTAACTCTGCCGACAAATTTTACAGGTTCGGTGAGAACATCGCCGGTAAAAATTACTCCCTGCGCTCCGATATCCTGCCAAATTTGATTTCGAGGACCCGCGCCGCCGAGACCGAGAAGATATACAGACAAAAGGTTTCTCCCGCCTGTGTGATACATCGGCGCACTCGGGTCGTGATAATATGTGAGAAAAGTATCGACAGTGTCGGGCGTTGCGGAAAGAGCATTGTCGAAATGCAAGAAAAGCGAATCTTTTACATCTTCGATGGGAGGCCAGTCGGAAAATTCTTCCCAGTGGCATCCTTCGATTGTATCGCCGACACCGCCTAAAATATAGACTCGCACCGCCGATGTGTCTTCGATATGATTATCTTCGTCTGCGAGATAATGTGCGAACCATTTTGTGGCGAGCGGTTCAGGACTCCACAACGAATTTGCAGGATATGTGAGGTCGCCCTGTGTTCTCGTATTCCACGCACCGTGTTGCCACGGACCGACAAGGAATTTCTGATTGCCGCGTGCGCCATCTCCGCCGCTGTATTGCATTCCAACAAAGGCATCCGCGTTGCCTTCGAGAAATGTATCATACCATCCGCCGATGTGATAGAACGGCACTGTAATCGAGTCGAGCCGCGTGAAAATATTTACTCTGTCCCACTCTTCGTTGTAGATATAGTTTTCTACGAACAGGTCGCGCATATGTGTCAATCCGTTTAGATTTGTCCAGCCGTCGATTTGTTCTTTTCGATAGCATCCGCCGGGAAAGACAGCGTGCTTATACATATCCGATGCAGCCATCGCCACGAAACCACATACGAGATGCGGCGGATTTGCTGCGGCACAGAGATATCCGACTATTCCGTGAGCGGAACCACCGTAGTATCCGATTTTGCCATTGCACCAGGGCTGTGCCGCAAGCCATTCCACAGTATCGAAGCCATCGCGGCGTTCGCCCCAACCGTTGTCGAAAAATAGACTATCTTTGCCTTCGGAATCCCCTCTGCCGCGAGTGTCTTGACTGGCAAAGCCGATGCCGTGAGCGAACAGCGAATCGCGTATCGGTCCGCCTGCATTTCTGCCATAAGGTGTTCTGTTCAAAACGATTGGAACGGGACCGTATGCGGTATCGTCGGGAAGATAGACATTCGTGGCAAGATGAACGCTGTCCCTCATCGGAACCATAAAAGTCGTCTGCCCAAATACAAATGAAATCGAAAGAAGACAAAGTAATGTATTTTTGAACATTTTGCCCCCCTATTTCAAGCAGGCTAAAACTCGCATAAATAATGATAGGCAATCCCGCCACGACGGGACTGTGGTTTTTTATCGAAACGGGACACTTCGGCTATCAATTGTTTGATAGAGCAAATTGTTATGAAAATTTGCATTTATTCGTTTTCTTCATCGCTTGATGGGCTGTCCAGCCTATCTGCGAGGTCGCCTATGAACGGAATTTTCCAAACTCGTCCTTGAAGAACATATATAATTCCCACCAGCGAAGCGATTGCCGCAATTAGCAGCGCTGCCTTCCAAAAGAATGCGCCAATTAGCGCAACAACTTCGAAGAGAAATAGCAACACACCTTGTTTGCCGTGTTCGTAGGCATATTTATTGGTGCCGCGTCCTTGGAGAAACGGAACGAAACACAATATCGGAATGTAGGCAAGAACAGCGAGTGATTTCCCTTCTTCGACTTCGTCGTCGTCCAAAGTGTGCGAATCGAACGGAATATTTTTCGAATGTGATTTTCGCCCCGAAACGAAATCTTTTATGAAACCGAATGAATCTTTTGTGCGCATATTTTGCTCCCGATTTGTTTTGAACATAGTATGCATTTTAAAAAATTTTGCAATAAAATAT
>JALTEE010000426.1 GCA_027007865.1 bacterium | reverse complement strand
TAATACTACTAGACCTTCCAGAAGAACTGATAATCAAGAAGTTGACTGGGCGTAGAGTTTGCGAAAAGTGCGGCAAAATCTACAACGTGGCAGACATTAGGTACGGGAAACTCCACCTGCCACCCATGCTGCCGAAAGTTCCAGGAGTCTGTGATGTATGCGGCGGCAGACTAATCCAAAGAAAAGATGACACTGAAGAAGTGATTCGCAAGAGACTCAAAACTTACCATGAACTAACAGAACCAATAATAGGGTACTACAAGAACAGGGGATTGCTCGTGAAGGTGGAAGTTGATGCTCCTGCTGACGAGATGGCTGAAAAAATCTTAAAGTTGGTTGAAGAAAGGACAGGCGCATGAGAAACCGTTATAAACGTGATCATACAGAATGACAAAAAAGAATGGAAAAAAGGGGGAGTTGCTTTGAAGTCCATAATCTCAAGTTCGCTTAAAAACGCACATAAGGCCAAAAAAGGCTCTACAAAAAGCACGACTAAAAAGAAGCCCGTTCCACACGAGAGCGGAATAGAAGGAATAACTGACGAAGAATTGGAGCGCACTCTGAAAGAAAGCTCTGCTAGAATAAAGGTTATAGGAACAGGAGGATCCGGCAACAATACAGTCACACGTATGAAAGAAATAGGCATATTCGGAACAGAACTCATAGCGGTTAACACTGACGCCCAACAACTTCTCATGACCCCTGCGGACAAAAAGGTTCTCATAGGAAAAAAGCTCACAGGAGGGCTCGGAGCAGGGTCAAACCCAGAAATAGGAGAAGCTTCGGCCAAAGAATCAAAAGATTCCCTTGAAAAAGTGATTAGAGGAAGCAACCTCGTGTTCATAACATGCGGTCTCGGAGGAGGAACCGGAACCGGATCAGCCCCTGTAATAGCCCAAATTGCGAAAGAGCTTAACGCGCTGACTGTCGGCATAGTCACTCTCCCATTCTCTGTTGAAGGCAGAAAAAGAATGGAAAACGCGATAACAGGACTGAAAAAACTGAAGAAAGCATGCGACACAGTTATTGTGATACCAAATGACAAACTCCTAGAAATCGTTCCAGAACTCCCCCTCAACGCAGCCTTCAAAGTGGCTGACGAAGTTTTGACCAACGCCGTGAAAGGGATTGCTGAGATGATTACCAAACCAGGGTTAGTTAACCTAGACTTCGCTGACGTTAAAACAATCCTCGAAAACGGCGGTGCGGCAATGATCGGTCTCGGAGAATCAAGCGCGGACTCCAGTTCTGAAACAAGGGCACTTGAAGCAATTGAAGAAGCGCTCAACTCTCCTCTCTTAGATGTGGACATATCAGAAGCTGACAGAGCGCTAATCAACGTGGTGGGAAGCCCGGACATGACCCTCAAAGAAGCGGAAATAATCTGTGAAGCAGTGGCAAGCAAGATTCACCAGAATGCGCACATAATCTGGGGAGCAATGATATCAGAGGACATGCCCAGAAACACGTTAAGAGCGATGGTAGTCATAGCAGGAGGAAAAGTGCCTTACTTTGACATAGAACCGGGAGCAGGACCAGATCTTGACATTGACTACGTGAAGTGATGGCAAATGAAACTTGATATCAAAGGATTTATAGACGAATCAACCAGAATCCTAAAACTGTCAAAAAAGCCGTCCAAAGATGAGTTCATGAT
>JALTEE010000425.1 GCA_027007865.1 bacterium | reverse complement strand
GCCTGTGACATCTTTATAAAAATATTGCATTTTATTTGAACAACAAGAAATACTTTAATCGAAAGAAATTCAACAATATATACACTTTACCGATTTTTATATTATCCGATGCTGCTCGGCCTCACAATGGGATTGCAACCGAAGGAAGACCTCGCATTTAATTTGAGTAGAATTAAAGCAAAACAACTATTGGCACAAATCAGCGAAGCATAAAATTATAACATCGTAGATGCAGTAAATCGATAATTGCTCCTATTTTATATATACGATTCGTTTCGTTCCCACAACTGAAGTCGTGGCTTCAATCACTCGCACAAAATATATTCCAGATGTGATGGATTTGTCAGGTATCCAGACAATCCCGTCTAGACGGGATGACCCCCCACGCTTCGCGGTTTGTTGCGGTCGTTTCTTGTTGTCGCTCAGATTAGTTTGCCATACAACATTCCCACGCAAATCGTATATCTCCAGCACCGCCCGCCCTTCCGGATTCCCGTTTTCACGGGAATGACAATTAGAAGAATTGGAATGACAAACGGGAGTTCGGGAATGACAGGAGAGGGTGATGACACACGACGAGTTGAATGGGTTCGGAGATACACTGATAATAAATGAGTCGGGCATTTTCGGAGTTTCTTTAACGGATGCTGAAATAACTTCGTCCATAAATCCGACAATCTGCCTTCTAATGCGCGAATCGGGATTGTGTATCAAATCATAGACTTCGGATATATGCCCGCCATCGACAAATATCGTTTCGGTAGGCTGGTATTCGTTCATATCATTATAGAAACGCGCCGTTTCGAGTCTTATATTTGCAGGGTCGTCCTGTGCGACGAAAATTCTTGTCGGCGGCATCCCGCCGTGCAAAAAATATTTCGGCGAAGCATCATACCATATTGCCGAATCGCTGTCGAATGCGGGCTGGTAAGCCGTTATCATTTCTCCACCGATGACATAAGTCCACGCATCGTATAGAGCAATGCTTATCGGCATTGCGCCAAAAATATCGTCGTCGGAAAGTCCTTCCGCTTCGAGATATGCGGTATTTGTGAACAATAGAGCGCACAAATGTCCGCCGGCGGATTGCCCGCAGATAAAAATTCTGTTCGGGTCGCCGCCATATTCCGCAATGTGCTCTTTCGTCCACGCAAATGCACGAGCGACATCGGTAATATGGTCGGGATGAACGACTTCGGGATGAAGACTATCCGAAAAACGATACGATATTATCACGGATACATATCCTTCCTGGTCGGCGATGTTTTGTCCGAGAATCGCATATTCATCCTTGTCGCCGTGAATCCCCATTCCGCCGTGAATCCAGAAGAACACGGGGGTATCGCTGCCGGCGCTGTCGGGAACATAGATGTCGAGCAGATTTTTATCCGGCTGCGGAGCGGTTCCATCGGGATAGTATGGAATGTCTGTGTAAATTTCCGCAGGAAAAGCGATGGCAAAACAAAGCGCAAAAAGCAAAACAAAAACGAGTATATTCGGCATTCGAACTGTGGACTTTAATATTAGTCCGCTTATTTTCCTTTCAATAGACGACCGAGGTCGCCCGTTCAAAATGTTTGTATTGCGCATTTTATCCTCTCGAGATTGCTGCTTTTCTCCTTCCTATTTTTAATACTACCATTATTTATTGATTCGTCAAT
>JALTEE010000424.1 GCA_027007865.1 bacterium | reverse complement strand
GGTCATCGGTCCCGGTTCTACATTATATGGTCCTGATGCCTTTCTTGGAGTTATAAATATTGTTACGAAAGAAGGCGATGATATCGATGGTGTTCTTGCAAAGTTAAAAGTTGGCTCGGAAAATGAAAAAAATGCTTCATTCGGCGGAGAATTGCTTTTCGGAAGACGAACCGAAAATTCCGACTTGCTCGTATCGATTTCTGGATTAAACAGTAATCGCTCTGGGTTGAAAATCCCGGATGTATCTCCCTATGCAGGAGCATACACAGGCATAGAATCTCAAGACGACGATGCGTTTCCTGTGAGTTTCTACACGAAGGGAATGTATTACAATGATAAATTCGGTTCATTGAAATTAAATGGAAGTCTTCAATATTTGTCCAGCGGCGCTGAATTTGCCGATTGGGGGACACTCACACATAAGAATAAAATCTCTCTCAGCAACTATTTTGGGAGGTTACAGTGGGAGAAGAATTTTCAACAGAGCGTTTTCACAAAGTTCAAAATATCGTATTCAGGCGGTGGTCCGAACCCGGGTGAACAATTGAGTTATGGCAGCGATATTCACTATGAGCACAGAGATATGGGTTATTCGAGCATCGACATAGGCGGGCAATTAGAATATTCGCCATCCGAGAAAATTGGGTTGGCGATAGGTTCCGAATACGCTATGGACGATTACAATATCGAGACGATTTGGTCGATATACGAGCACGGTTTTGGAGATTATAATCAGCGTGATTCGATTACATTCTGTGATACGAGTTTTACAAATAGAGATACGAGTTATTCATTGATGGGGCTTTATACGCAAGCTGTATATCGTCCTTCTGAGAATGTAAGTTTTACGCAGGGAATTTTATACAATGTTCACAATATCTATGGTGATTTTTTTACTGCTCGTTTCGGCGCTGTGATTAATTTTGCAAATCAAGGACATTTTAAACTTCTCTTCGGTTCGTCCTTCAATCTTCCTACTCCGCAGTTGCTCTTCGCTCAGCCTATGTTTGCAGGTGATGTTGTTGGGAATCCCGACCTGAAACCTGAAAAAGCGAGAACTTTCGATATCGAGCTAACGCCCATAAACGAAGAAGACTTTAGCGCATCATTCGATGCTTTTTACAATCTTGTGGATGATAAGATGGGATTTATATATGAGAATGGACTTTTGCAGGCGGAAAATTGCGCGAATGTCGGCATTACAGGTGTCGAAGGAAATCTGCGATGGAGGAGGAGAAATTTCGCTGTTAATTGGAGTGTTTCATATCAGCACACACAGAAGCGCACAGACCAAGCAACCGACGAAGTAGCGTATGAAAATGTTTCTCCAATGACCATCGTTTCATTTGAAACTCCAAGATTGCTATCATATAGTAGCGTGAATTATACTGTTCCTAAAATACGATTGAATTTCAATTTTGAGCAGAAATTTGTCGGAGATAGAAATGCATCGCAGCCGAATATTGCTTTAAATGGTGGAGAACTATATAAACTCGGCGCATATCAAACATATAATTTCACACTGTCAACAACGCGATTGAAATTATTCGAGGGTGGTGAGACAAGATTCTCGCTATCGATTAAAAACATTACAGATGAACGATATGTGGAGCCCGGGTATAATGGAATAGACATTCCCGGCGAGCGAAGAATAATATATATCGG
>JALTEE010000423.1 GCA_027007865.1 bacterium | reverse complement strand
GTTTGGAACCCGCCCCTACACCTGCCACTGGAATTGGGTTTCTGGCATCGGGCGACGGGTTTTGGGATTCGGGCCTTAGTCTGACCAGGACATACTCAGCCCCATATTCCTGAAAATCTTACACCACAGGTCTCCTGGCGGACATACCAAGTTTACGGACGCCATTCGGTCCTGTGGTAACCCCTTGCAGGCCTTTGATTATCAGGTCCACGAACATGGTTTCAGGCATGGCACCTTCGAAATAGGCATCCTGGTTGATCACTATCCTGGGCACGGCCTGTACCTCGAATCTCTGAGACAGGTCCGGGAATTCCATGGCCTCGACCATCGCGGAACGCCAGTTCTCTTTTACATAGGCCAGCTTGTGGCCCATGTGGACCGCACTGGGGCAATAGGGACAACTGGGCGTTACAAACACCAACAGGTCCGCAGCCTTGGGCACAGAGGCAAGTTTCATCAACGTATCCTGTGATAGCCCGTGTTCTTCAGTTCCGATCATCATTATGTCGGCCAGGAACGCAGAGAATTCATGACCAGCAGGTATACCCATAAAGGTAATCCCGAAATCCTTGTCCTTTTCCCGCAATACCAGGGTGGGGGCACCAGTAATCTGATACCTGGCGGCATCTTCCTTATCGATATTGATGTTTTTGACCTCGAGGTGCAGTTTGTCCGATGTCTGCAGTACCTCGTTCAGCAGCACCTCTTCGTCCTTGCAGTACTGACACCCCAGTTCCGTGGTGAAAAGGGTCATGTACACATCTTTTTTCAGTTTTGAAAACTCGTTTTTCAGATACTGAATGTCTTTTGCTTGTAAAAACATGGTTCAACCTCCAAAATTTAGTGCACCAACGCACATTCCGCAATTATAGAGCCTAAAATCGTGAAAAGGTTTCACTCAAGATACTTGACTCCCGAGCATCAAGCCCTGTTCAATCAATGCAAGCAGGTCCTGCGGCCCCTGTATATCCCTTTGGAGTGCAGGCAACGTACAGATCGGCATCCCGGAAAGGGCCTGGTGCAGCCTGTCCAGTTCCGCCTGTTGGGCCAGCCGTACCTCCTCAAACCACTGCAAGGCCATGGTGACCTTGTATATCGCGGCATTGAGTTCGTTACGGGAGTGAAAGGCCACCTCCGGCTCGGAAAACAGGTCGCTGAACACCTCGGAACGCACTGATCCGGACGGAGGTCTGTTCTGCCACCGGTAAACCATGTTCACCACCAGTGCATCGACCTGGATACCGAGGTCCTTTAGCCGCTGCACGAACCTGATGCTGTCGTTGATCCTCTGCCTGGATGCCTGCGTGACCACTACTATGCCGCACTGTGGACCTGCGATAAAGTCCATGAACCACCGGCTGATTTCCAGCAGGTCATCGTATAACGTCCCAAAGGATAACACAAAGTCCAGCAGGGAGTAAAACGAGGACAGGTCCACAAACCTGGACAATCCCCTGGTCACCAGGCCGGATAATCGCAACACACCCCTGCCCGAACGCTGCATCAGCCCTGCTGCCAGGCGAAATGACTCATGCGAAAGCAGCCTGGCCAGGCGTTTTGGCGACTCCAGGAAGTCCACCGCGTGCTCCGTAGGCGGGGTGTCCGTAACCACAACGTCATAGGACCCGGATTTGACCATGTCGTGCAGCCGAATCATGGCCATGTAC
>JALTEE010000422.1 GCA_027007865.1 bacterium | reverse complement strand
TTTCGGAAGCGTCCATTTCAATTCGTTTTTCATAAAAAATTCTCTCAGAAATTTTAAATATCACAATAATAAATATGTTGCTACACACAAGATATTTTATGTAAAACATTATTCATACTCTCAGAGATTTACGACAATTTTAAGTTTCAGGTTTTACACCACGCATTTTCAAAAAACGCTGCAAAAAAAACACAGTAGTAATAACAAACTAAGAAGACGAAATATTTGAAGCGAAATTTATGGGATTATTAGATTGATAGAATTATGCAGCATCAGATTTTAGCGAAACGCTTTTATTAGTTCAGTAATCTGTTTGCGCTGTTTTTCCTTGCACAATAGAAATTCCAGCTGACGCGCCAATTCTTGTTGCACCAGCATTTATCATTTCCACAGCAGTATTGTAATCTCGAACTCCGCCCGATGCCTTGACTTCCATCGTTTCGCCGACAACTTTTTTCATAAGTGCCACATCCTCGACGGTTGCCCCGCCTTTTGCGAAACCTGTCGATGTCTTGACGAAATGAGCGCCCGCTTCTTTCGATATGGCGCACGCTTCAACCTTTTCATCATCCGTGAGCAGCGCCGTTTCTATGATAACTTTTACTGTATTGGGAGCGACAGATTTCACCAAAGTGCTGATATCGTCAAATACAGTTCGGTAATCACCCGATTTCAGCGCACCGATGTTGATTACCATATCGAACTCATCGGCACCGTCCTGCTTCGCCTTGTTCGCTTCGAATGCTTTTACTTCTTTCGAGTTAGCGCCGAGCGGGAAACCGATAACTGTCGTGATTTTGACATCGCTATCTTTTAGCAAATCTGCGCAGAGCGGAACCCAATATGGATTGACGCAAACCGATGCAAAATGGTATTCAGCCGCTTCCGCACAGAGTTGGCGAATATCTTTTTCGGTTGCCTCGGGTTTCAAAAGCGTATGGTCGATATATTTTGCGAGTTGAATATTTTTGGGAATTGCGCCGAGTGTCGAACCGATGCGGTCTGCGCCTGCGTCGAGTATCGCTTGCGTTCCTGGCTCGTTGCGAACAACACAGTAATCGCAGTGAAGACACGGTGTGCCATCGATGCACTTCTCATCGAGTTCGGTGATTACCTGTTCGACTATTTGCTTGACAAATGTTTCGTCTGCCATAATAAAATCTCCATTATTTGTCTATATTATGTCAATCTAACACCATTTATGACGAGTTCAAACTTTTTACCAAGCAGTGTCGCTGCACGGCGGGAAATTATCATTCTATCGAGAAAAATCTCGAAATATTCCATAACCGACGAAATATCGGGGTCGATGAGAATGGAGAGCTCGATTGTTTCCTTGTTCGAGATTATAATTTTGCTATCGCGAGCTGCATAGTTAACTCTGTCGTGGATGTCGAATGCCACATTGTTCGGATTCCGCACTCGTGAACGGTGGACATCAGACTTGTCTGCGATGATAAGCGCTGCGCAGATATCCGATATAGGGTCGCCATTTTCTTCGTGATGATTCCCAACAGCAGAAACAATATCGAGAACTTCGTCGAACTGCATCCCTATTTCACCGAGTATATCAAAAGCGATGTGAGAACTATGATATGCGTGATTTCGCCTGTTCACCACATTTCCGATGTCGTGAAGGTATCCCGCTATTTCGGCAAGTTGAATCCTCCGTTCGTCGAATTCGAGTTCACGCATCAATTTCCCAGCGCGCTCCGACACAATATCGGCGTGCCGAAAACCGTGTTCGGTATAACCGATTACCGTTAAATTGCGGTCGGCGTGTTCGAGTAATGTTTTGACTTTGTCGTTGCGCTTTATGTCGTCGAGTGTAATCATACTCTTTTGTAAAATAATGAAAAATTAGAAAATGTCCAAGATTATTATTCATAAATTAATATTTTGATGTATCGAACAGGCACATTATTTTATATACACAATCCGGTTCGGGTTTAGTCCATCTCAAGGATGGTCTACATCTGCCTGTCATTCGTCATGCGCTCCCCATTTGCCCTTACCGAATATATACAATCCGTTTCGTAATCGCCTGTCCATCATTCATCCGCGCTCGCACGAAATATATCCCCGATGATATGGATTTGTCGGGCGTCCAGATGAATGCGCGGCTTGTGGTTTGTGAACGAGGGAGCATGCTCCCTTGTTCAGACATCGTATTCGCAACAACATTCCCCATTATATCGTATATCTCTATTTGTAAGGGCATATCGCTATACGCCCCTATACAATCTATGCTGATAGCGCAAGACAAATTGAATGGGTTCGGGAATATCGCGAGTGAAAGATATTGTATTTTTTCGGGTTCTTGTTCTATTCCGCCGCAAATTGCATAATCATTAATTCCCCATAGCAAACCGTAGGCATCTGTCCACAGGATATATATATTTTCACAATCAAAACCGGCAACTTGCAAATCTATTGGCGTACCGACTAAAGCGAGCGTATCGAACTCGAAATAATAAATGGAACCGAATATATAACCAGACTCATCAAAACAGCATATGATAGGATAATCCACATACATTGCCGAACGCTCAAATCGTCCTATCACATCTGTTCCCAAAGCCTTTGGGCTATGAAGCGGGAACTCGCTTGTAAAAATAGTCTCGCCGGAACTCAAATTTCTAATGTGATATGGCGGTAATACCGATACCGCATATATACTTGTCTCACCCCAATTCCAGGCAATAAATGGCTCATCGTAGCCATAATAAGTAGTGTTATCGCATGTGCCCGAATCCGGATCGATTGTATATATGATAACTGAACAAGTTGTGTCCGAATCGATTACACCTGCAAGAAAGATGGGATCCCACCAATCGGTGCAAATAGAAATTTCTACATCCCTAATCCCTAAAGGCAGAGGAAGCGGGAATGTCCGCGGTGACGCTAATGTATCGGAAAGGAAATCCGAGATATCCATATAATAAAGAGTATCATTTCCCCAGCAAAATATGTAACCCGTGCGAACCTGATAGAATTGCTTATTCATTGCCCAACGAACGGAATTTGTATCGGTTACAATTTCAGAGTCATAATATTCATAATAAGAAAACAGTTTTGCGGTGTCCCCTTTTTGATATGCAACGACAGAACTTTCCCATCCCCATCTATCATAAGATAGATTCCGTATAGAGTCCCCCGAGTCTATAAGTAATATGGAGTCAAAACTATGAGTTTCATAATTAGCAGGAGCAAAGTATAAACCGTTGATATAATTGACCTGACCCACAAATGGAAAACCATATCCCCAAAGTGCCGCTGTGCAAGTTTCGCTAACTCTAACTGAATCACCCAAAAGTAGTGTAGGTTCTGACCAGCCAAAGCACACCACCGCTTCAAAAAATACCAACGCCAGCAAAATAATGATAATGTTTTTCATAACAAACCTCCTTTCTCCATCTAATTTATTTTTTCCCATATATAATGTAATGCGGGAAAAAGATTTTGCAAGGGGAAAAGTCTGAACTGTGATTAACAAGATTGAATTGGGATTAACAGGATTACGAACCGCTTGAAATCCTGTTAATCCAATTTAATCCATCTCTTATTCTTCAGGCTTCTTCTTTGAAATCGCCAAGGTTTTTAAAATATTCTCATACAAAATTATGCTATTTCGGTTTCATCACAAATGCCCGTTTTTCAGCCGCCTGCTTTGCAGATATAATAAATTGCTTGTATTTTGCGAAATCCGATACAGGAACGATGCGCTTTTTTAATCGAAACTTTTGACTTACGATTATATTTCTGCCATCCTTCTCGAATTTTAGCGAGAAATCCGCATAAGGTTCACAGGACAATTGCACATCATCGGGAAGGGCTATTATCTTTGCGCCCTTCGGAAGATGAATCTTTACCGAATATTCTCTTTTGTATGGCGCCATATATTCGATGTCGAATTTCCGCTCATCGAGATTTATCTCGTCGAAACCACGCATAGAACGAACGACACCCGGTATTGTGAATACCCACATATCGCCTGCAACAGCAGGGAAGGAATCCACAGATACCCGCGCCCATTCGACGAGTTGGCTGTCGAGCGAACCGATTCCGATTAACGCGAATGTGTCGAGCGATGCCTGTGGAAATATGCCATTCATCCAGTTAGTAAAAATTTGTTTATATCGTTCTGGTTGTTGATATTCCCACCAGGAGCGGTAATCTCCTTCACGCATCGCTATTGGAAGCGATTTGAATTCCGCCACAGCATTGCCGTTCGCATCTATGTCCATATCCACATCGACCATTGTGGAATTTTGTTCGGGAGTATTTGTAGATGTAATACCGATTTCTCTTCCGATTGCATCCACAAAGGACACCCCTTGGTCGTCACTGCGGAAATACGGGAATTTGTCCGCATAGGCGGTTGCATCTAAGAAAAGTTCTTTGCCATCGGGCATAAATACCCGCGTGATTGCGTGGTCTCCGTCGAGAGATGGGATACATCTATCTACAGATTCTCTATCGTTGGTCATAATAATAATTGGGTGTGCTTCCACGCCGATTGCCTTTAGCATTGTGCAAAATATAATGGATTTATCTGTGCAATCGCCGTAGCCATTTGCGAAAGTTTCCGCAGCGGGATGACCTGTTTGTCCCGAAGATATGCTTCCCTTTATCGATATGTATTGAATATTGCGCTGAACCCAAAGGTATATTTTCCCGACTTTTTCCTCGACTGTCTTCGCACCTGCGATTATTTCGTTAACTTTATCCTCGATTTCTGGGGTGAGTTTTATGCGCGCTTTTTGAAGATTTCCGAGCCAATCGAATAGATAATCCCAGTTTTTAAACACCGAGCCTTCGAGATGCGGAACGACATCGCCATAATCGGGCATTCTCGGTTCGTTTATAAGTGGCGGAAGATTCATCAAGTGCCAGATATACGCAGTGGAAGTATCCTCGTCCACGATTTCAGGCTCTGCATTTTTTATCGACTCCATAGAATTTTTGAACCATCTTCCTGCCGATGTGTCTGCATAAATCCACTGGTCTGGAATAAAACCTTTCATAGGGACCCGTCTGTCCTGAAAGCATAGTTTATCGAGGTTTGGCGTGCCAAGATACAAGACCGACCCGAGCGCTCCCGGCGGATTTTTGAATATATAGTATAGTTTCTTCGGTTTCGGCAATCGAACAACAGTTCGCGATGAATATACAGGGTCTTCATCCTGAAAATACCAGGAAGTAGAATATCGCACCGTGTCATACGGATTGTATGTTTCCCTTTCGTATAGATATTCCACAATCGAACCTTCCTGCACGCCGGGAATTTGCAGTGTATATATCATTCCATGCCCGAATGATACGCTGTTTTCCGATACGGGAGTAATCGTCGCTTTCAATGTGTCCGCATAGATAATTTCTCCGTCGGGTGCAATAGTGCGAGCAAACAGCACTTTTGCGTTATTCCTACCTTCATCGATATAAAGCGCTCTCGTTCCCCATCTGAGCCGTGCAGATTTTAATATTTTCCCCGCGAAATGATAGCGATATACTCTGGTTCCATCGGAACGGAGAACTTGTTCGCCATGGTCGAACAAAATAAGTCCCGCAGCATCTGGGTATTGTGCTTCGAGTGAATCGGAAATTGCGATGAGCATATCGGTATCGAACTGTTCCTGTGGTGCTTCGGAAGCCGCCTTACCAGCAGCGGCTTGTTTTGAAAAAACTATCCCGCGAATTTTTCCCTTGCCGACCTTCGTGCCATCCACAGTAAAATTGCCTTTATCGAGAGTTAATCTGCTGACAGTTTGTTTTCCGCCGCCGTAATATTTTATCTCGATGCCAAACAGCAACGCCACAAATAACAGTGACGAGATAATAATTTTGAATTTCATCATTTTGTCTCCCCAGTTAAATTTGTATTTAATAAAGAACCATAC
>JALTEE010000421.1 GCA_027007865.1 bacterium | reverse complement strand
TTCGGGAAGGCTCCAGTTGCAACCGGAAACCCCGGCCACGGCCAACCAAAGGCGGGCGAGACGCCCGCGAAACAAGCAGGCGAGGCCACCTGCGCTCCACGGCCTCGGCCACGGTCTCGGTCAACGGCCAACGGTCTCGGCCACTGCCACCGGCCACCGGCCACGGTCACGGTCACGGTCAACGGCCACTGCCATCTGGTTGGTTCTTAGTGTTGGATGTAATCACGCAGGGGACGGTGGTCCGGGAAATCAGCACAAAGTATCCTGGATGCCCTGCCCAGCAACACCTGTTTGTTGCCCTTTGCAGGGGCATGAATCAGGATATAGATGTTCCTGCGTCTTGCGGTTCGTCCGGGACGTGGCGTTATATGATACCTGTCAGCCGGCCCGGTTTTTTTTATGTACACCACCACGCGGCAATCATCCGTGGCCCTGTAATCCCACACCATCCTGGCCAGCAGTTTTCCCTGCTTGTCGGTCAACACATCCTTTTTTAACACACAAGGCCCCTGGCCGCCCTGCGTGGAACCAGGCGGCGGCCCCACCTCCCGGTAATCGATCATCCCGTTACAGTACAAGAAATTGTGATTGAATGAGGCCACCCAAGCCAATCTGCCGCCCCTGGCCTTCACTGGCACCACCGCGTCAAATGCACTCAGACATTTGTCCAGTTTTTTACGTGCATTTGCCTGTTTCAGCAAGGTGTCCAGGGAAAATTGCTTCGCAAAGACCGCTTTTTTGTGTGTCCTTGCGCTGAGTGTCACCAGGGATGCCAGGGCGTCGGGATGCGCTGCGCCAGGCAGAAACTGGCTTTGATGTACCAGGTATGTCACAGTGTCCATTGCGCATGCAAACGGGGTGAAGTACTTGCGGTACTGCCACTGTGAATAGTCCATGTCTGCATCCTTTTTCCCATGTGCCACCTGGTCCCTGATTTCGGCCAGGATTGATGCACCGGACATTAGTGTCTCATCCTTGAGTTTCAATACATCGAACATCAAGGGATGTTTAAATTGTATATCCTTTACGCCCTTGACCACCTTCCTTTCGATCCGCCATAGTTCGGGCTTTCCTTGGTTGCCCGTGACGAATACGCCGGAAAAGGACCTGTGATGTAGCCTGCCCCTTTTATCCGTATAGACGATGAATGCCTTGCGAGGCGTGTTGACCACCGCAATCACCCCTGGTTGCTCATGTGCCACTGGTTTGTGTAGCCTGGATCTGGCGGCATGCTGTTCGTGAATGGATGGCAGCAGTGGATTTACCCCTTTGCCTGGATATTTTGCCTTTTTCGTGCATCCTGACACTGTTGCAAATACCAGCAATAATACAACCGCCTTAGAATACATCCATCCCCCCTTGTTGCTCCCGGTTCGCACCCAGCCTCGCTGAACGCAGGATGACGTTTTTGACCGCGGTTTTTGCGCAGAGGGCCACATCAAAGAAACGAGCCTTTTTGAGTCCCACACTCCAAACGAACAACACGTCACCGTCCACGGGCGTAGCAACCGGACGGATCGTTTCGAACACCCCGGCCTGTGCAACCCGTGCCACTGCCGCCGCCCCTCGGAAATCCAGGCGCGCATCCGTGACGACCAGGACCAGCGTGGTCGCCCTGGGCTGCGCAATACCCGGGAATACAGGGCCTTTTCCGGTCAGCAACAGGTGTTCCGCATCC
>JALTEE010000420.1 GCA_027007865.1 bacterium | reverse complement strand
ATTTTTTATGGATTTAATTTTTTTCAACAATATTTTATAATTATCTAAAAAATTCGAGGAGAAGCGATGAAGTCACCGCTCATATTCAAAGGGGATACCCGATATACTTATGCGTCGGGAGTTGTTCGGGGATTGGAGCCATATCTGCTAACGAAAGCCGATTATCAAAAAGTAATCGATGCGGAATTAAATCAACTGTCCATCGTGCTTTCGGAACTCGGCTACGGCGGCGGAGAACATACTCCCGAACACGCTCTCGACATAGCCGTCGAAAACCTCTTTGCGCAACTCGACAAACTGTCGCAGGATAAAAATTTTACCGATACAATAAAACTGCGCTATGATTTTCAAAAGTCGAGCGTAATATTAAAATCGCATTTCTTCGACAAACCGCTTCCTCAACTCGTCGATTGGGGTTTTTATCATACGGATATTTTGATTTCGGGTATCGGCGCAATTCTCGACGGAGGAAAATCTGGATTTTTAAAAATTCTCGACGAAGCGATATTGTCGGCGAAAGAAATATTTGCCGCATATAATTCCCCGATCGTTATCGATATTGCGCTGGACAAATATTACTGCGAACATATCCGCTCGGTTCTTCCCGATAGCGAGTTTTTTGCACGATGGATGGCGATTTATGCCGATTGGCTGAATATAAAAGCATTAGCGAGGATTGCCGCTGCAAAATTGCCCGTGAAAATGCTTTGGGATATGTTTGTCGAAGGCGGCGATATTCCGCTCAAAAAATTTGCCGAAGCGGAAGAAGGCGGAATAGAACACATTCACTCCGCATTCGCTATCACCGAATACGGCAGAAAATTGTCCGATGCGCTGAAATCGGCAATGGATGGTGATTTGTCGGCTGTCGATACTATGTTCCGAATGGAACTGATTTCGCTATATCGATACACGCGCTACTGTTCGTATGGGCTGGAACTGCTCTGGGCGTATTCGCTTTTGAAACTCGAAGAAATCGGTGTTCTGCGGACAATTTTGCGCACTAAACTTGCGAAAATTCCCGTAGAATTTGTAAAGGAGGTGATTTCCGTTGTCGTGGAATAAAATTGCAGCACTCGGCGATTGGAGCACTGTATTTCCGCTCAAAGCAATCGGCATCGAAACGCATATTGCAAATGAACCAGCAGAGGCGCCGAAACTTTTGCGAAAACTCGCTCACAGCAAAGAATTCGGCATAATCTTCGTTGTGGAAACCTTGTATGAATATATCGACGAAGTTATGCGCGAATTTGCTGCACAGGATTTGCCGGCAATTATACTCATCCCGCAGGTATCGGGCTCCGAAGGACTCGGGCTTTCGATTATCCGTGAAACAATGAAGAAAGCGGCAGGAAGAGATATTTTGACGGAGGAATAGGTCGATTTTGTCGAGGTATAGATATTGAAAATACTGGACAGATCAAATATAAAGAGAAACTGGAAAAAGTTTTTAAAATCGATTATATACATTTTTATTGCGACTTTTTTAGGAATCGCGGGATACTATCGTTTAATAGTTCAATTTCCGTCATCTATAAAAACACCGTCATTTCTATGGGAAAATTCACACATCCCGTATTATATATTTGTCATTTTCGGATTTTGGTTTTTTTGTCGCCGCAATTTTTGTAATTGTTAAAAGCTATTCGGATATCTTTAAGATTTTCAAGGAGGAAATAGAA
>JALTEE010000419.1 GCA_027007865.1 bacterium | reverse complement strand
AAAATAGTTATGGAAAATATATTAGACTTTTTTTCTAACGATGTTATAGTAGCGCCTGCGACACCGGCGGGGCGCTCTGCAATCGCTGTCGTTCGCGGGAGCGGAAATTCTGTTGAAAAAATCTTTCAGAAAAGCCTCGATTTATCGCCCTCAATAGTCGGCGCAAAAGCCAATCATTCTTATGTTGTAAAAATTCATCTCGACGATTTCATCGACCGGGCTGTCGCAGCGATTTTCAAAGCGCCGAAAAGCTACACAGGTGAAGATATGGTGGAACTTTCGATACACGGAAATCCTGTTCTTTTGCAAATGATAATCGATGTGCTTATCGCAAATGGCGCACGGCTCGCAAAGCCCGGAGAATTTACCCTGCGGGCAATGGTAAATGGGAAAATGAACCTTATCGAAGCGGAATCGGTATATTCCACAGTCGATGCGAAAACAGAGCGAGCATTGAAAGCATCGCGGCGAACTGTTGCGAATATCGCTGGAATTGAAAAATCCTACGGGATAATTCACGATGTCCTCGTGAATTTGGTTGCAGCACTCGAGTTCCCAGAAGATGAATTTCAAAAATCCGATTTTTCGCATTTGCAAGATGAAATCGAAAGCGCCGAAGAAATTTTGTCTAAGTTCATATCTCGCGCGCAGAAATCCAAAAAACTCTCGTCGGGAATTGTGATTGCGATTGTAGGTGAACCGAATGCGGGGAAATCGACATTGTTCAACCGCATCGTCGGTGCAGAACGAGCAATCGTAACGCCTCATCCGGGAACGACGCGTGATATAATCGAAGCGACCGTTGAAATCGCAGGTGTGCCAACGAAAGTTCTCGATACAGCAGGAATTCGCAAATCGGAACATCCAATCGAAATTGAAGGCATCCGCAGAGCAAAGAATGCCGCGCAGAATGCCGATATCGTTCTATGGCTTATCGACGCATCCGTGGAACAAATACAGCCACCGCCTGCAATGGAGAATAGCATAATTATTTTAAATAAATCAGACCTTGGAATCAGCGCTAAAATCGCTGCAAGATTCCAAGATTATGTTGCTATCAGCGCATTATCGGGAGATGGTTTCAACGAACTCATATCTCGTGTCGAATCGCTATTGTCAGAAATTCCTGCCGATGCAATATTGGCGAGCGTAAGAACTGTCGATATTTTGCACAAGACTCGGTCAGAATTGGCGACTGTGCTCGATGCTATGGATAAAAATTTCTGGGATGTCGCACAAGTCAGCCTCGAACGAGCGGATTCTTTAGCCGACACTTTGTTTTCACCGCTGAGAAGCGGAGATATCTACGATGAAATTTTTGCAAAATTCTGCATCGGGAAATAAATTGAAAAAAGTTACAAAGACTTTATGGCTATTGTTCTCGCTTTGACAAGTCGAGTATTTTGTCCGGCATAAAAACCGAAGCGGGACGCTTTGGCTATCATTTTCCCAACGGGAATGAGAAATGGCGGGGGAAGGATTCGAACCTTCGACCTCCGGGTTATGAGCCCGGCGAGCTACCTTTCTGCTCCACCCCGCGATGCTATTATATATATTGCCACAAAAATAACTGTCAAGCAGAAAATTATATTGCAGGTGATAATGCTTTTCATATTATAGAAATTGTGGACTCTTTATATACATGGTATCTACCCTGAGATAATATTATTGAGTTGGTTTGGTG
>JALTEE010000418.1 GCA_027007865.1 bacterium | reverse complement strand
TTTATAAATCGAGCAAATCGTTTGAAATTTCTAAAATTTTTGTATCGGGAAACATTTTTGCAACATCGGGGTCTTCCACAACAAGAACATTATCACCGCAGGAATCGCCCATACCGTCGGGCAATTCGGGCGCCTGCATCAATTGATTCGGAATGCCTCTCTCTGCGAGAATCGATTCCGCTTCGTAAAGTTGAGCTATACTTTTGAATAGAATTATATACGCCATTTTAATTTCCTGCTTTATAATTTGCGCATCCAATTGCACCTGCGTAGATAGCATTAGGTAATCTCTTAATTGTTTTGCCTAACTCATTGGATAATAGTTTGATAACTGCGTCATTAAGCGAAACGCCGCCAGTAATTATCACCGTATCGAGCGGGAAACGACGCATCATAACAAGAAACTTTTTCACCGACGCATAGTTCACACCAGCAGCAAGTTCTTCCGTAGAAACTCCGCGCGAAATTTTATCGAGAAGTTCGGTCTCTGCAAACACAGCACAGGTCGAATTTATTTTAGCAGGATTTTGCCAGTATTGCGAAAGTTCGTCGAGCGAAATGTTTAAAACCTGCGCCATATTTTCCAAAAATCTGCCCGTCGAAGCGGCGCACCTGTCGGATGTGTAAAAATCGATAACCGCACCATTTTCAACGCGCACTACTTTTACATCCTGCCCGCCGATATCTGTCATCGTAAAAGTCTTTTCGCCGGATAAAATCATCGCACCGAGCGAATGCGCTTGAATTTCGGGAATTTCCACAGCGCCACTCAATTTCGCACGCTCACGACCATATCCCGTAGCGATAACGCTGTCGAAATCGCCGATGCCGAGTTTATCCCAGTAAATCGCAAATTTCTCGCCGATATTTTTGCCAAATTCACGATAGAAACGCAAAGTATCGTATTTCCGAAAAATTACTTTTCCGGAATCATCGTAATATGCAATTTTTGTATATCTACTTCCTATGTCTATGCCGAGTTTCACGATAAAGTTCGATGTTCAAAGTTTCCCCTATTTGCATTATAGATAACGCAAAAAGTATAGATAATAATTTGCAGTCAAAGAAAAATCTGACAACCGAAAATCTCTCAAATAACGGAGAAAATTATAAAAAAATTTATAAAATACAAATAAAATTTGCTTTTCATTGTTTTTTCCTTGCGAAATCGAATATGTTAGCAATATTGTGATTTTGAGAAAATCATGCGTGAAATTTTGCCACAAATCGAAGGAATTATTGCGCCGATTGTCGAGAATTCAGGTTATGAACTTGTGGATATTGTAGTTGCTGGAATCAGTTCGTCATCGGTGCTCAGGGTTTTCGTCTATGAACGCAATGGAATAACCATAGGCGAAATTGCAAAATTATCACACAAAATTTCAGAGGCGCTCGACAGCGCGGATATTATTCATCATAGATATTTTCTCGAAGTGTCATCGCCGGGATTAGATAGACCACTTCGTTCTGTGCGCGATTTTGCAAGGGCTATCGAAGAAAATGTGAGAATTGTCAAATCCACAGGAGAAACATTCGAGGGAAAAGTGTTGGATGCGAATTCAGCGAGGATAGTTATTGAAACCGAGAGTGCTCAATTAGAAATCCCAATTTCAGAAATTGCTGTAGGAAAAATTATAGTTTAAAATCACTAAAAACAATAAATCTTTAATAATTTCATCTGATACATATTTA
>JALTEE010000417.1 GCA_027007865.1 bacterium | reverse complement strand
ATTGTATATTGTGATAATCAATATCCACGAACTTTTAGGAGAAGTTTTTCTTCCCTCTGAGTCGGGAGTCTCCGATAGTGTGAAAACTGCATAGTGAAAAAACCTCTGCCCTGTGTAATAGAGCGCAATGTCGTTGTATATCCGAACATTTCCGCCAGCGGAACGATTGCATTCACAACTTCGCCATCGGAACGGTGGTCTATACCTTCTATTTGTGCGCTTCTCGCACTCAAATCGCCCATAACATCGCCGAGATTTTGCTCCGGCACAATTACCTCTATTTTCATCACAGGTTCCAAAAGAACAGGTTCTCCCTCGCGAATCGCCTGTTGAAATGCTTGCGATGCCGCCATCTCAAATGTGAATTCATTAGATTGGTCCTCGTCGAAATCCGCATCGATTATTTCCGCCTTTAAATCGAGGAGCGGGTATCCTGCAATAGTTCCACTATCCTTTGTCGCATCGATACCTTTAATCGCAGCGCGGCGCATTTCTTGCGGTAGCAGATTGTCCTGAGGCAATTCATCTGTTATAACTACACCCGAACCGATATCGCCGGGAGAAACTTCGATTGTAATCGATGCATATTGGCGTTTACCACCGATTATTTTATCGAACGTGTATTTCGCAGTAGCAAATTTCGTTATCGTTTCTCGATACGCTACTTGCGGTGTTCCGATATTTACCCGAACACCGAACTCGCTAACTATCCGCTCGACGAGAACCTCTAAGTGCAACTCCCCCATTCCAGAAATAATTGTCTGTCCTGTTTCGGGGTCGATTTTGTGCATAAATGTGGGGTCTTCCTCCTCGAGGCGCAAAATCGCTTTATATAATTTTTCCTGGTCGATTTTCGATTTTGGCTCAACTGCGGTGAAAATGACGGGTTCTGGAAATTTCATCTGCTCGAAAACAATTGGTCTGCGCTCGTCGCATAGCGTATCACCTGTCGCGATAGTTCGCAATCCCGCAACAGCAACGACATCGCCGGCAAATGCATGCGAAAGTTCCTCGCGCTTATTTGCGTGCATTCTAAATATTTTTTGGATGCGCTCTTTTTTATTCGTTCTTGGATTGAGATATGTTCCGCCCACTTTGACGGTTCCCGAATATAAACGAATGTATGTGAGTCTTTCCACATAGGGGTCGGCTGCTATTTTGAATGCGAGAGCGGACATAGGAGTTTCGGGGTCGTTGTGCCGTTCTATTTTCTGCCGTGTTTTAGGATGAACTCCTACAACGGGAGGCAAATCGTCGGGAGATGGCAGAAAATCTACGATAGCATCCATAAGGGGCTGCACTCCTTTGTTTTTCAAAGCCGAACCGGCAAGAACAGGAACAAAACTATCGTGGATTGTCCCACTTCGGATTGCCCGTCGTATCGCTTCTTCGGAAGGTTCCTTTTCTTCGAGCAAAGATTCCATAAGTTCATCGTC
Organism: bacterium; assembly: GCA_027007865.1. GTDB lineage: Bacteria > UBP14 > UBA6098 > B30-G16 > B30-G16 > JAGHAI01. Next base: position 256 of record JALTEE010000417.1, on the reverse strand, counting down.
GTAGTCCGCAATCGCTTCCATAAGGTTTTCACGCATCTTTTTCGCGTATGATATAAGTCTTTCTGGGATTTCAACGATATCGAATTTTGCTCCGAGTGCTTCATTGTGCCAGATTAGCGCTTCCATAGTAATAAGGTCGATTACGCCCTCGAAATTTTCTTCTTCGCCGATTGGAATATTGATTGGGGTCGCTTTTGCGCCAAGTTTTTCGCCGAGCATTTCTACAGCGCGTTCAAAATCTGCGCCGAGTCTGTCC
>JALTEE010000416.1 GCA_027007865.1 bacterium | reverse complement strand
ATGTAATCATCACCTTCTATAATAAGAAAAGTATTACCCGTAAAAGGATTTTCAAATATTCTTGCCCATCTGGATAGAGTGATTTCTCTTTTAGTATCGGGCGGAAATTCTTTCTTAAATAGCATTCGATTGGTAGCCGTTTCCCATACGATAACTTGCTTTTCGGGAGAACCCCCACCCGTGTAGCCGAGAACATATCTACTGGAATATGAAAAATCGAAAGCCGAAACACGAAGACTATCCGTCTTCTCTCGCCAAAGGATATTCCCCATACTATCTACACAGACGGCTTCAACCGTAACATAAGGGTTCGGAACCAATTTCCAGAAATCATAATCTTTGAAATGAAAGCGGGGATAGTGAAAACCTATGCCAGAATATGCAGAATATACATATACATTGTTGTCTTCGCCTATGCAAAATACAGGATGGGTATCGAAAGAATTTAGCGAATCGGGGGGGAAATCGATAATCGGTTTTATTGTGAATAGATGATTTAAATATTTATCATAAGCTACCAACGAATCGTAATCGAGAACATAGAAACGATTGAGATTATTATCCGCCAGCCCAAATACCCAAGTTTTCATACTTACCCAGTCATCGAGATGTGCAACAATTTCACCTGTGGTTGTTTTATACACCCATACCTTATAGTTCCCCGGATACATCTCCATCGGATTTGGCGGTCCGATATCTCCGCCGCCACCGTGCTCTCCATTGAACAACAATACGAGGCTGTCATCCGGCGAAAATTTATAATAGAAAGCTGATGGGCAGGGAGTATCCCAAAGTATTGTGCCATTCGTATCTATTGCGTAAATATTAACTCCATCCTCACAATCGATTTCCCTAGATGCCTCTGAAATTAGTAGAAAATTGCCGCTGTCACTTTCACCGAATATACTCCCATTGAGGTATTTTCCGAGATATTTCCCATTGTATATCAAAGACAATATCTGGCAGGTATCTTTATTCCAACCATTTACTCTATCTACCACTCCGAAATATTTCAAATCATTTATGTAATCTAAATATCCACTGAATATATCAAATCCCTCGGGATATTTATAAAACGCAGTCGATTCCGGAACAAATGTTATAACCGCAAGCCTTATAATAACCTCCTCGCTGTCCTTCGCTGTGCATCCCGCTTCATCTCGGACCTGAACTTTTACCAAATAGGTGTCGGGCTCCTCGTAAGTGTGGCAGATTGAGGAATCCGTCGTCGTCGTGTCGAATGTGCCATCGCCGTCGAAATCCCAGAAGTATTCGAGCGCACTCCAGCCAGAAGCCATTGCAGAAAAGCAGGCGCTGTCGGCAATCACTGTATCGACCGAAAGCGAAACTGTTGCATCGCAAGGACGAAGAACCGAAAGCGTAAGAAATGCCCCCGGCGCCGAGCGAAGACGAAGATGAAAATTATTTTCACCGCTGAGATTAATTACGCGAGTAATCATGCCGATGTGCTGGTTGAAATCGTCTTCTGAAATTATTTCCTCGCCGTTAAACTCCACCGATGCAGCAGAAAGCCTGTGATGACCCGCTCCATCGCCATTGACAACGAGCAGTGTGCAGGATACCGTCGTGTCGTAAGCGATAAAAGATGTGTCGAATTCGTTCGGCGGACCAGATGTGCGTTCATATTGCACGGGACCAAATATCTCTACACTGTAAATAATACTTGAAATAAATA
>JALTEE010000415.1 GCA_027007865.1 bacterium | reverse complement strand
GCGCACCGCACAGACCCGGTGTATATATTTTTAGCGATGGGAGCCGCGTTCCGCTGTATATCGGCAAGGCGCGGGATTTGAAAAAGCGGCTGGCGAGTTATGTATTCGGGTCGCCACCATCGCCGAGAATTTTTAAAATGCTCGAACGAGCGCAAAACCTCGAATGGATTATAACAGACAACGAACTCGAAGCGCTAATCCTCGAAGCGAACCTCGTGCGAAAACACAAACCGCATTACAATGTGCAACTCAAAGACGACAAACGCTATCCATATATCAAAATAACATCGGAGCCGTTCCCGCGAATACTTGTCGTTCGCAGAAAAGAAAACGATGGCGCAAAATATTTCGGCCCCTATGCTGACCACATCGGTGCAAAAAAACTCAACCGAACTATACGCAATCTCTTTCGAATACGGGTCTGCAAACGAGAAATTCCGTCGAAGAGGAAGCAGCGCGCTTGCGTTCTGTTCGACATCGGCAGATGCCTCGGTCCGTGCATCAACGCTTGCACACAAGAAGAATATCAAAGAGCCGTCGATGAAGTCGTGATGTTTCTGCGCGGCAGACGAAAGGAACTCATCAATAGATTAAAATCGGAGATGACATCGGCATCGGAAAAATTGCAGTTCGAGCGCGCCGCTCACCTGCGCGACACGATATCACAACTCGAAAAATTGATGATGCCGCAGAAAATGGAAGGCGCTGTTGGCGACAGAGATTTTGTCGCTATTGCCGTTGGCGGAGGAGTCGGTATCGCTGTGATTTTGCGCATCAGGCAGGGTGCAATGATTGCCAGAAATGCCATCCCGTTAAATGTCCCGAAACAGAACACAATTTCGGAAATTCTTACCGAATTTTTGCAGCGCTTCTACGCGCAGGACGGCGATGTGCCATCCGAAATTTTTGTGCAGGAAATGCCCGACGACAGCGACGACCTTCTGACCGCATTGCAAGGCATCAGAGGGAAATCGATATCGATAAAAGTTCCGCAGCGAGGCGAAAAACGGCAGACACTGCTGCTCGCACAGCAAAATGCAGAACTCATCCACACCGAAATGCTAATTCAAAAGCAAAAAGTCCACATCCCTTACGGCGTGGTGGAACTCGAACGACTGCTCGATTTACCTAAAACACCGAACCACATCGAAGCGTTCGATATATCGAACATCGGCAGCGATACAATCGTCGCATCGATGGTGCAGTTTATCGGCGGGAGAGCGAACCGCTCTGGATACCGCCATTTCAGGATAAAATCGATTTCGCAGCAGGACGATTTCGCTTCGATGCGCGAAGTGGTCTTTCGCAGATACAGACGATTGCTCGACGAAGAAAAACCACTGCCCGATTTGATACTCGTCGATGGCGGAAAAGGACAGTTGTCATCGGCGATGGAGTCACTTTCGAAACTCGACATAGCCGAAAAAATTCCCGCTGTGGCAATCGCAAAACGGCTCGACGAACTGTTTTTGCCGCACAGAACGCATTCGATTATGCTGCCACGAGATTCTGCGGCGCTGCGATTATTGCAACGCATCCGAGACGAAGCGCACAGATTCGCAATAACATTTTCGCGAAAATCTCACAGAAAAAAGGCGATGCAATTAGAACTAACGCAAATTCCCGGCATCGGCGAAAAGCGCGCAATTAGATTGCTAAAAGAATTCGGCGAAATCGAAAAAATCGCAGATGCAGATGTC
>JALTEE010000414.1 GCA_027007865.1 bacterium | reverse complement strand
GCATATCGGAACTCGAAGTTCACTTTTTTGGTGGCAGAAAAGTAGTGATACGGAAATATGGCAGCGGGGCAGCAACTCCTGTTCAATTTTCTGCGGAAGCACCTCCTGCGCAACCCGCTGCTCCTGCTGTAATCCCTCAAACTGTTCCTCAACCGCAGCAGGAAACAATATCGAAACCACCCGAGCCAGCACAAGAACAGGAAGAGAAGGATGAGGACAAATATATCGAAATAAAATCGCCTATGGTTGGAACATTTTATCGCAAGCCATCGCCCGATTCGCAGCCTTATATCGAGGTGGGAGACCACATATCGAAAGGGCAAGTTGTATGTCTTATCGAAGCGATGAAATTATTCAATGAAGTGAAATCGGAGATTTCGGGGAAAGTGGTTAAATTTGTTGTCAAAGATGCTTCTCCTGTCGAATTTGGGCAGACACTTTTGTTGTTAGAACCGGAATAAAAATTGGGTATAACTATAAGAGGAAACGATGATTGATATAACAGCACTTTTACGGCAGATGCCGCAGTTGCCGGCATCGGATATGCACTTGCGTGTCGGTGTTCCACCTGTGTTCAGAATACACGGGGCATTAAAACGGGCAAAAGGCGTGCCGCCTATTCAACAACAAGATATGGAGGAAATTCTCCATCATACGCTCACGGCAACACAGCGCGAACGCTTCGACAGAGAATTGGAACTCGACTTCGCTTTACAACTGCAATCGGGAGAACGATTTCGTGTGAACTTATTTCACCAGCGTGAAACATTTGCAGCCGCATTCCGATTGATAAATACGAATATACCGGGCTTCGAAGAATTGAATCTTCCCGCCATTGTGAGACATATATCTGATAGACGGCGTGGGCTCGTTCTTGTTACAGGTGTTACAGGTTCGGGAAAATCGACTACACTCGCTTCGATGATAGATTATGTGAACCGCACTCGTGCTGAAAACATCATTACAATCGAGGACCCGATAGAATATCTTCATAGGGATAAAAAGAGCATTATTGCTCAGCGCGAAATCGGCATCGACACATTTTCATTTTCAGAATCGCTCCGCCGTGCGATGCGGCAGGACCCCGATGTAATTCTCGTCGGCGAGATACGAGATATGGATACAATGCAGATAGGACTTCAAGCGGCGGATACGGGACATCTTGTGCTTTCGACCCTGCACACTCTCGATGCGCTGCAAACAATATATCGAATACTATCGTTTTTCCCGCCGCATCAGCATCAAGAAATCAGACTTATTCTTGCTTCCACGCTTCAAGCAGTGATTTCGCAGCGACTTGTCCATCGACAGGATATGCCGGGCAGAGTTCCTGCCGTAGAAGTTCTCGTGGGAACCGCCGCCGTTCGAGAATATATAATAACTCCTGAAAAAACTGCATCCATAAGAGACCTGATTTCTCAAGGAACTGTGCAGTATGGAATGCAAACAATAGACCAATCTTTATTCTATTTCTACCGCCGCGGTATGATTTCGTTGGAAACCGCCCTAGCACACGCTTCCAATCCCGACGATTTCAAACTCCGTGTCGCTGGAATCACGGGAACTTCCGACAAGGGATGGAAAGAATTCGAAATCGAAAGCAAGAAAAGCAAAAAGGAACAAGATGAAGAAAATATCTCCGGCGATTTTTCTGAGGAGGAAAAAGAAAAACCACTCGCAGAAAATAGAGGGTTTTATCC
>JALTEE010000413.1 GCA_027007865.1 bacterium | reverse complement strand
ATATCGACCACAAAATGCATGTCGTGTTCGATGAAGAGAATCGTTTTTTTCTGCGAACGCAGTTTGTTCAAGAAACCGGCGATTTTCTTTCTCGTTTTTGGAAACACGCCGGCAGTCGGTTCGTCCAAAAGCAAAATCTCGGGTTCGAGACAAAGTGCCCTCGCCAATGATAGCAGCTTCCGTTGACCGTGAGATAGGTTCTCCGCAAGTTCGCTCCTTTTATCCATTAGCCCGACAAATTCGAGATAATGAAGCGCTCGGTCGTAATTCTCCTTTTCGATTTTCGCTACCTTTTGCGATTTCAGAAGAGATGTCCAGAGTTTCTCGTGAAAACGATATTTTGTCGCCAGAAGCAGATTATCTAAAACCGTCATTTGAGCGAATAACCGAATTTTTTGAAATGTTCGAGCGATACCCAATCGAGCGATTTTGTGCGGTGGTAATTCGGTGATATTTCGTTTTTTATTATCGGTTCGAGCAAAAATTTTTCCTTTGTCGGGTTCGATAAAACCGGTAATGATATTGAAAACGGTGGTTTTACCTGCGCCGTTCGGTCCCACCAGAGCGGTGATTTTGCCAGGTTCGATTAAAAACGAAAAGTTGTCCACCGCGGGCAGACCATCGAAATATTTTACCAGATTTTTTGTTTCGAGCATTTCCATACCTATTTTAATCTATATTTACCGAATATTCCTTGCGGTCGCCAGAGCATCAAAGCGACGAGAATCGCTCCATACAACATCTGGCGAATTTGTGCTGCCACCGAATTCGGCATACCGAGGAAACGCAATATCTCGGGAACGAAAACGAGAGTAAATGCCCCGACGAACGAGCCTTTCAAACTCGCCATCCCGCCGAAAATCACCATCAGAATAATCGTTACCGATTCCATTATAGTAAAACTCGACGGGTCGATGAATGTGATATAGTGAGCATACAAACTGCCTGCAATTCCAGCGAAGAATGCACCGATAATAAATGCCATAAGTTTATATCTCACCGTATCCTTGCCGAGCGATTTCGCAGCGGTTTCATCGTCTCTGACAGCGCGCAGAACTCTGCCGAACGGCGACGAGACGATTCTTCGAATAACGAGAAAAGTTATGAAAGCGATAACTGCAACGAGTATTAAATATGCCCACAACTCATTTATCGCCACGCCGAATATCGAAAATCCCGAAATGCCGGGCAATCCCATCGGTCCGCGGGTGAAAGAGACCCAATTCAATGCTATTTGATAGACGATGACACCCAGTCCGAATGTGGCGAGTGCGAGATAATCTCCTTTCAAACGCAACGACGGGGCACCGATAATTATTCCGACAAGCGAGGCGACAATAGCGCCGGCGAAAAGTCCGAGCCAAGGTGGAACGCCGAGTCTCAACGCCAGAAGCGCCGATGTATATGCTCCGACACAATAAAAAGCGGCGTGACCTAAAGATGGCAGACCCGTATAGCCGACGATGAGGTTCAAACTTAAAGTCAGGATATAATATATCCCGGCGATTATGAATATGTGTAGTATGTATTCCATTCCCATCTACTTTTGTTTAGTGCCAAAAATACCCTGCGGGCGAAATAGTAAAAAGATAATCAAAATCCCGAAGGCGATCGCATCCTTCCAGCCGGCAGGGATGAACCAGATGCCGAAATTCTCCGCAAAACCGAGAAGTAGCGCTCCCAAAACCGCTCCCGGTATGC
>JALTEE010000412.1 GCA_027007865.1 bacterium | reverse complement strand
CTCCATAAATAAAACCATCATTTAGCGTAGCTGATTCTTGTACTGCCCAATAAAGTATCAAATCATAATTTAAAGAAAATACTCGTCTAAATTTAGATAAAAACTTACTAATATTGATTAAATCATTCTTGATTAATGAAGTATCAGGATGGATAGCTCTGACTGCTGATATTAATGCATTTTGTATCTTAACATAAGTCTGATATATATAATCAGAATTTGCATTATGTGCATGGTTAACTATATCAGCATATTTACAAGCTAATAACACTTGTTCAAAATCTGTTGTATTAAGATTATCAAAAACCTGCTTGGCTTCATTAGATAATCCACTTTTTTGTGCTATTGCATAAAGTGATTGATAATTAAACTTTCCCTCAAGTGCTATACTTGCACCATTACCTAAAATTAAACATGGAGTCCATCTATTGTATCGTTCCCTGTATCTGTTTTCTAGTATACTCCATTGATAAATTTCAATTTTGTCCATAAATTACCTACTATAATTTTTAGTTTTATTATACGACAAAATATGAAATAAAAACTATTCCCACTCCAACTTACTAATCTCAACCCCATCAAAAAAATCATTTATATCACATTCCAGGATAGAAGCTATCATAAAGAGATGTTTTATAGAGAAATGCTGATTGTGACAGATTTCTGCTTGTGAGACGAGGGAGACGGACTTGAAACCCATTAAATGGGTGAGTTGAAGTTGGCTTAGTCCTTTTTCTTCTCTTTTATGCTTGACATTCTTGCCTATGATTTTATAGAAGTTCTCTATCTCTTGTTCGTTTTTCACGGTGAAACCGCCTCTTAAGCTTTTTCACAATAGTACTTTGATAGAATCTTTTTGCAACCTGTATATACAGGGTAAAGGAGAATATTACAATGAAAAAACTAATTTTATTTGCAATACTTACTGGGCTAGTTGCAGGGCTTGTAGGATGTGGCGATAAAGCAGCTCAAAAAGAAGCAGAGAAAAAAGCCAAAAGAGAACACATGAAACAGCATGTAGACACCAGTGGTGAGAAGAAAATTACCAAGTTGCCTTTGTAGTGACGCCAATGAAACAGTTACTACAATTTGCAGACAATAAAACGTATTTTGGAGTAAATATATACCGTTATGGTGTCAAAGTAGATGATCTGAAGAAACTACCGTTTTTTGATCTTTTTGCAGACTATCATGGAGACAAACTTTATCTGACCAATGCAGAAGAGGATTACATCCCACTCATAGACTGGGAAGGTTTTTGTTTTGACTATGTTATGCATGGGAATTATCGAAATATTGGTTAACCTTGAAGGGTTATAATAAATTATGAATCAAGGAGTTTGAAAATGGTTTATCAAGAATTTACAAAAGAAGAAGCCAGAGAGCTTGGAGCCTTTAGAGAAGATGCACTTAGTGAACAAGATGCTATTAGTGCAGCATATCATCCATACGGAGATCCTTATGGAGAAAACTACCCTACAGCCTGGGATAATTTTTATAACAAATGGTTGGCTCACATATGAGCGTACCAAAAGAACAGATATATCTATCTATCACACAGGGAGGTGCAACACATGAAAGTCTATAAAGATCACTACTACATCAGAGCTAGAGTCACAGAGCATGAATACAATCATATCAAACTCAAAGCTCAAAATATGGGGCTGCCTCTCTCTACCTACATTCGCAGTATTGCCATGA
>JALTEE010000411.1 GCA_027007865.1 bacterium | reverse complement strand
TTATTCTCGCCGCCGTAATGAGTACCCTCGGAATTTTGGAAGGGTATCCCTTGGTTAAAATGTTCGTTTGGGGCGTGGCTATTGCTGTCGCCGTTATCCCGGAAGCCCTGCCCGCAGTAGTTACAATCAGCATTGCGCTTGGCGTTAAAAGAATGGTTAAACGGCGTGCCTTGATTAGAAAATTACCGGCTGTGGAAACACTCGGAGCAACCAACATTATTTGTACGGATAAAACCGGCACGCTTACGCAAGATCAAATGACAATCCGGAAAGTAGTAACGGCAGAAAAAGAATTTGACGTAACCGGCGCCGGCTACAATCCCAAGGGAGAATTTATCTTTAACGGTAAAGCGGTAAATGCGAAGGAAGAAAAAACGTTAAACTTTTTACTTACCGCCGGTTCGCTTTGTAACGACACGGTTTTGGACAAAGCCGACGGACATTACGGAATAATAGGAGACCCGACCGAAGGTGCTATTGTCGTTTGTGCGGAAAAGGCCGGAATTAATGTCCGTGAATCCCGCAAAAAATTTAAACGCATTGATGAAATCCCTTTCTCTTCAGAAACAAAAAAGATGACTACACTCAACAAGGTGGAGGATGAAAACTTTGCTTTTACAAAAGGTGCACCTGAAATAATAATTAATAATTCAACTAAAATTTTCATTGACGGTAAAGAAAAGAAGCTAACCGACGAGGAGCGGGAACGTTTGCTTGCAAAAGGTGAAGAGCTTAGTGCCAAAGCTTTAAGAGTTCTTGGATTTGCTTACAAGAAAACGGGGACAAAAGATAAGCTCGACGAATCCGACCGAGAGGGAATGACGCTATTCGGGATAGTGGGTATGATTGACCCACCAAGACCGGAAGTGAAAGAAGCAATTAAAACTTGCGAGCGCGCATCAATCAAGCCGATTATGATTACGGGCGACCACAAAACTACAGCCGTTGCAATTGCAAAAGAATTGGGAATAATGAAAAACGGTGGTTCAATTACCGGGACGGAACTGGAGAAATTAAACGACGAGGAGCTTAACCGACTTGTTGAACACACGGATGTTTACGCGCGCATTTCTCCCTCGCACAAGTTGAAAATTGTCCAAGCCCTAATGAACAAGGGTAACATCGTTGCAATGACGGGCGACGGCGTTAATGACGCACCCGCGTTAAAAAGAGCCGATATCGGCATTGCAATGGGAATTAAAGGTACCGAGGTTAGCCGCGAAGCCGCGGATATGATTCTAACCGACGATAATTTTGCTTCCATTGTTGCCGCCGTGGAAGAAGGACGAAGCATATTTGAAAACATTCGGAAGTACCTTGTTTACTTGCTTAGCGGTAACTTGGGAGCTGTGCTTGCATTAGTGGCTGCCTTATTGTTTGTTCTACCTCTCCCTCTTACTGCAGTGCAAATTTTATTTATTAACTTCTTAATGGACGGGCTAATTGCAATAGCTTTGGGACTTGAACCGCCCGAAGAAGGGATAATGAACCGTAAACCCCGTAACGTTAAGGAAGGAATTCTTAATAAGCGCGCACTAATTACAATCTTGGCAATCGGCTTTTGGATTTCCATCGTATCGGGAAGTGTATTCCTTTGGGGAATTAAAAACGGAGCTACCGGAGCAGATGCAACTACTTATTTTTTCGTTACATTAATTTTTGCACGTTTATTTAACGGACTTAATTGCCGTTCGTTTAATAT
>JALTEE010000410.1 GCA_027007865.1 bacterium | reverse complement strand
ATTTGAAGATTTGCAATTAGCGAATTGTAATTAGAAACTTTCAGTGAAAAGGTGTATAAAAATGAAGCAATCCAAATTTTATAAAGGCAATACTTCATTAGAATATTTTGGAGAACTCGTCGGTTCCATCGGAATATGGGTTTGGGAAATGGATTTAAACGGCATCCACACATATTCTAATCATGCCATCAAAGAAATTCTTGGATATTCTCCCGAAGAAATTTTAGGCAAACACATAACGGAATTCTGGCTCGACGACGATAAAACACCAAAGAACATCGATTGGTTAAAAAAGACACTCGCCTCTGGCAAGGGATGGCGGAATTTCCCGAGCAAATTCCGCCACAAAGACGGTTCGGAAGTTATCGTCGAGAGCAGCGCTGTTCCACTCATCGATGAAAAAAATAAACTCGTCGGCTATCGCTGCGTAGATAGAAATATAACTACTCAATGGAAAATGGCGTTAGATGTCCAACAAGAACGAGACAAACTCCAAAAATACCTCGATGTCGCACGAGTTATGTTCGTGGTCTTGGATGCAGATGGCAATATAATTATGATAAATCGCAAGGGCTCTGAAATCCTCGGATACGAAGAATCGGAACTTATCGGTAAAAACTGGTTCGGTATGTGCGTTCCAAAAAGAATACGGAACGATGTGAAAGAAATCTTTAATAAATTGATGGCAGGCGAAATAAAACCTGTGGAATATTACGAAAATGCTATCATAACGAGAAAAGATGAGGAAAAACTCATAGCGTGGCACAATACGGTTCTCAAAAATGACAAAGGAGAAATAATAGGGACAATCGGTTCTGGCGAGGACATCACAGAACGGCGTGAAGCACTGGAAGCACTACGACAAAGCGAGCAAAAATACGCCACATTAGTGGAAAATAGCAACGACGGTATCGTAATCATTCAGGATAAAGTGTTCAAATTTGTCAATAAAAGGGCTGCGGATTTTTTTGGTCTTTCAAAAGAAGAAGTTGTTGGAAAGATTTTCACCAGTGTTGTTCCACCAGAATACAGAGAAATGTTGATGGATAGATATTATAAGCGTGTTACAGACAAAAAAGCGCCAAAACAATACGAGGTAGAAATAGAGAGAAAAGGCGAGAAAATCCCGGTGGGTATTACAGGAATAAAAATTGTCTACAATGACAGACCCGCCTCTATGGCAATTATCAGTGACTTGCGAGATAAAAAACGCGTCGAGGAACTTCTTCGCAGAGACAAGAGCAAATTGGAAGAGAAATTGAAGATACATTTAGCGGAATTAAAGCAGACGAACGAACAATTAGCACAAGAAGTCAAAATACGCGAACAAAAAGAGAATGAATTGCTGAAATACCAGAAGGAACTGACAAGGAAAACGAAGCAACTCGAGGAAAAAAATATAGCACTTAAAGAAGTTCTCGCACAGATTGCGGAGGAAAAGCTTCGCATAAAACAAACGATGGCAAACGACATCGAGCAGGAAATAATTCCTATCGTGTCGAGATTGAGGCAGATAGTTCCCGAAGGGGGAAAAATGCTTGTCGACCTCCTCGAAGATAGTTTGAATAAGTTCACAGGAGTTCCCGGTGTTTTGATTCCGCTATATTCGAGACTTTCTCGGCGAGAGGTGGAAATATGCGGACTTATAAAGAGCGGACTTACCACGAAAGAAATTGCTCAGCGCTTAAATCTCGCAATAACTAC
>JALTEE010000409.1 GCA_027007865.1 bacterium | reverse complement strand
GAAATCCGCCATATCGGGATGTTGATATTCGAGCAGTTTCACGATATAGAATTTCCCATCGTTTGTTTCGACGATGTTTGAAATCGAGTCGGCAGCATCGATGCCCATAACGGCTCCGGAAATCCACGGGTCGAAGCCGTGGTCAGGTATTTGTTCGAAAATCCCCACGAGAGGAGTTTTTAGGTATTGTGCGCCGAACTGCTCGGCGGCATCTTTAATAGATTCGCCCGAATGTATTTTCGCAAACGCTTGTTGCGCGAGTTGTTTGCATTTTTTGTGATATGCCGATTCAAGAATCTTTTTCTTAACAAACCATTTTGCATCGTCGAAATTTTTGAATTTTTTCGGAACAACTTCATCGACAGATAGCACAAAATATTTATTCTGGCTTTTAACAACTTCTGGTATCGCTCCACTGCCGTGCTTGAATGCAAATTGATTCAGCATCGTGCGGAGACCGATTCCCGGGATTGCATGGTCGGGTGCCACAGGCGGAGTGTGATAAATTTCCAATCCGAATTTTTTTGCGGCTGCTTCGAGCCCGTCGTCTTTTGCTGCGCGGTGGACATCGTCTGCAAAAGCCTCGATGCTGTCCGATGTCTCGTAACCGGGCTCGATGCGAAATAGAATATGTTGCAGGTGCAGCAATGTATCGACTTCTCCTGTCAGCGTGTCCGTTTGAACCTTTTTGCCCGTGCATCTTATGATGTGCCAACCATATTGAGTAAGAACGGGCTGTGATACTTTTCCGCTGTCGAGTTCGAATGCCGCATCCTCAAATTCTTTCACGAGTTTTCCGCGAGTGAACCAACCGAGTTCTCCACCGTTCTGCGCAGATTGGGCATCTTGCGAATATGCCGAAGCGAGCATTTCGAAATCTTCGCCCTGTGCAAGACGCGACATCACAGTATCGACATCGGTGCGCACTTCCGCCGAATCGCGCTTCGTCGGAAGATATGGAATTTCGACATAAGAAAATGTAATGTATGGATGTTCCACGAGCGAGTCCTTGTGCTCATCGTAGTATTTTTGCAGCGCCGCATCGGATGTGTCCACAGAAATTTCTCCGCATTCGGGACCAAAAATAGCACATTCAGCACGATATTTCGTGTTTTTGAACATAAACTCGTCCATCGCTTCGGGCATCGTGGTAAATGTCATCGTCGAAATCAGTGATTTCAATTTGTCATACGGCAGATTTGCAGCGATTGCGTTCGTTACAGGAGACCAGTCGACCTGGTCATTGTTCAACGCTTCGAGATATTTCTGATAGTCGAATTTCCCATTCGTTTGAAACTGCGGGTGCTGCTTTATCCAATCGGGTGGATTGAGTTTTAAACTCTCGTAAATTTCGACGCCATTAGCGCTCGCCGTGAGTTTTTTTGCGAACTGCGGTTTCAATATGCGGCGGTTTATAATCGTATGCCACGATTGTTCTTGCAAGTCTTCCATTGCGAAATCATCGACATCTTGCCCTTTGTCGTGTGCATTTTGGATTTCATTGTCGAGTTCCTTGGCGTAGTCGGAATATTCAATTTTTTCGCCATCGCCGACGACAGCGATGGTGTTTTCAGTTTGGGGTCTGCGCTTTTTTTTGTTGACAAGTCCTCGAAAAGCAATTGACGCTACAAACAATAGAGAAACAATGAAAAATATTATGCCCATACTGTCACGGAGCTTTTTCATAAAAATCGATTGTGCCATAT
>JALTEE010000408.1 GCA_027007865.1 bacterium | reverse complement strand
TTATTGGCAATTCGCAGGGGACCTCCGGTAGTTGCTATGGAATTTATGGTAAAGCAGAGGGTTCGGGAGCAGACAATTACGGCGTCTATGGGACTGCTTCTAATGGGGCAACCAATTGGGCGGGATATTTCGAGGGAGATGGCTATTTCAGCGGCAACGTCGGAATAGGAACGAGCAGCCCTGCTACAAACCTTGATGTCAATGGCGTAATAAATGCTGCTACTGGCTACCGAGTGGCAAATGCGGCTACTGCTGGAAATTACCTGCGCGGAAACGGCACAAACTTTGTTTCATCTGCTATTCAGGCTGGCGATATACCATCTGGCAGCAACAATTATATCCAAAACCAGGAAGCTTCGAATCAGACCGCTAATTTCCGCATAAATGGCAATGGCTACTGGTATGGCGTCTCAAATCCAACACGATATTTGCGTATATACTCCGAAGCAGCGCAATTTATTTATTCTTCCAACGACCTATATGTCCGTCCTGGCGGAGCGCTACAAGTCGAACCCGGTGCGGGCAATAATTATATCTATCTGTGCAACAATGCCGCAACAAAGGTCCTGACCGTAGATGGCGCAAACACACGCGTCGGCATCGGAACGACGAGCCCATCCGCCAAATTGCATATCCTTGGCAAAACAAGAATGGCTTATTCCACTGCTAACGATACAGCGCTTATTATAAACAGCACTGGAACAGATGCTTATGGTATTTGGGTTGATGGTGAAGACTACGGAATATATGCTACATCCGATTTGGACGCTGCAGGAGTTATTGGTAGCCGCGGCGGTGCAGAAAGACCGATTGTCTATGATGATAAATTTCCCTATGTCGATTACGACACACTTACAACATCCGGTATTGTTGGTTTTGGTAATGCCTATGTTGCAATCACAGGATATGCCCCTTCTGACGCAGCGGTTCGCGGGATAAGCGAATCGCAAACAAATCTTTACTGGGCTGGCGTGGAAGGTGAAAATACCACACAACACGGCGTCGGCGTTTTCGGCTGGGGAAATGCAGACAGCTCAAATGGTGTTATGGGCGTCGCAAACGACATCAGAACAATGACCTACCTTACAGATGGCGCAGGCGTTACAGGAAACTCCAAAGTTGTCGGAATATTCGGATACAGCGATACGACAACAAATTCCTATGGCGTATATGGTGAAAGCCAGGCGAATAGCAACGGCGTCGGCGTATTCGGAATATATGACCCGTCTGCATCGGCTAACGGTGAAGGAGTATATGGAACTTATATCCAATCCGCTGATACTATATATGGTGTCGTGGGTTCTAACAACTACGGACTATACGGGAAAAGAAACAACGATACTTATGGATTTATAGCAAATTCAACATATGGAGGATATTTCGTAAAAAACAATGGCGATGGAACAACTGATGACAACACAGCATACCTTGCGTATGATGGAACTTATGGAGGCTATATATATCAGCGCTACGATTATGGTGGGTCCACATTCGGTCTTTATGTTGCCGCATATAACGATAGCAATGCTTCAAGCAACGCCGTGGGTTCTGCCTCTATATATGGATACCGCGGCAGCAGCTCAAATAGCACAGGAAATAACTACGGAAATTACTCTGGCAGATTTGCCGTTAAAGGTTATACACTTTATGGTGTCGATTACGCTTTCGGTGTTGGGGGATATAGATACGATGACAGTTATAATAGAACGGGTGGGGTGATAGGTGGAGTTTCCACTGATAGTCCCCCTGCTGCTTGGGCTTCGCTGGGCTACCAGAATTCATCGGGCACGGAATATGGCGCATATTGGACAAGTTCCGGCAGTGGATCGGGACTTCTCAGAACAACTTCCGGTTCTGACCTCAGCACTGCAAAATCCGGCGTCGGCGGAGGTGGATACGGCGACTTTATGGGTGGATGGTTCAAAGGCGAAGTCTACGGCGCGGCAATCTGGGGAGAGAGGTTCTCGCTATATACTCACGGCGATGAATATACAAGCGGCGTCCGCGCAACAATAGTCGACCAAGGCGAAGGCAAAGAAAGAGCTGTCGGCTATGAGATGATTTCTCCTACCGCATCGGTTCAGATGGCAGGATACGGGAAACTCAAGAATGGAACAGCCAACATAGAGTTTCCAGCCGAGTTCAAAAAACTTCTCGAAAATGGCTCGGTTCCAATCGTAACAGTTACTCCAATCGGCTGCTGCAACGGTCTCTACCTCGCCAGCGTCGATGAGAAAGGCTTCACTGTTGTGGAGAGCGATGGCGGTCGCTCGGATATAAAATTCTCTTGGATAGCCATTGGCACGAGGAAAGGTGCGGCAGAACACGAACCTCCTGCAGAAATAACCGCATCCGATTTCGAAAACCATCTCGACAGATTCCTCTTCAACGAGAATAACACGGCTGAAAATGCACAGCCTATGTGGTGGGATGGAACACAGATTAAATACGACCCGATACCGCAGAAGCCTCAAGAAATCGTAGACCAGGAGAAGCTCTCCGACCCGACTTATCTTATGGAACAGGAGGAGCGGCGCAAAGCAGAAGAGGAACAACAGAAATCTGAATTTATGAACCAACATAATAGAACACTGCTTTCCGCTCATAAAAAAGCACAGCAAAGCGCCAAACCTAAGCCTGAAATAGAAGCGCAGAAAAAAACACTCGAACAACAACTGAAAGAACAGAAAAAGAATACAGAAGAAGAAAAATAGCTGACTTACAGCACTTTTTTGCTGTGATGGTGGGTAAAATATTTGCCCGCCATTTTTTTATCTATGCACTATATTGAAATTCGTGAAAAAGATTTCCTTGACAGAAAATATTTAAAAATTATTTTGGAAAACTCCGAAGAAATCGCAGTCTTTTTTATGGTAATTTCTCTCAAACTATCATCTTCGTCGAGTGATATTGTGCGGAAACTCGCTTTGACATTATAAGGAGGTATGTATGATTAGGCGAAAAGTAATTATTATGGGTGCTGCAGGAAGGGATTTTCACAACTTCAACACATTTTTCAGGGACAATGAGCATTTCGAGGTGGTGGCCTTTACTGCTGCGCAAATACCCGATATCGAAGGGAGGAACTATCCGCCCGAACTTGCTGGAAAACTTTATCCCGATGGCATTCCAATTTACGATGAAGCCGAGTTGGAAAATTTAATTGCGGAAAAAGGCATCGACGAGGTCTATTTCTCATACAGCGATGTCACGAATCAATATGTTATGGAGCGAGGCGCTGCTGCGATGGCCGCTGGGGCAAGTTATTCCCTGCTCGGTCCAAGAGAGACTATGATTAAGTCGAAGAAGCCCGTAATTTCGATTTGCGCTGTTCGCACAGGTTCGGGAAAATCGCAGACAACGCGGCGCGTTGCGGAAATATTGAAAAAGATGGGTAAAAAGATAGCCGTTATTCGCCATCCGATGCCCTATGGAGATTTGCGAAAACAAATTTGGCAGCGCTTCGCAAATTACGACGACCTCGATAAATACGATTGCACAATCGAGGAGCGCGAAGAATACGAGCCGCACATAGATAGAGGAAGCATCGTGTATGCGGGCGTCGATTACGGCGAAATTCTCCGCCACGCAGAAGAAGATGCGGACATTATCCTGTGGGACGGCGGAAACAACGACATGCCGTTCTATAAGCCCGATTTGCACATCGTCGTTGCAGACCCGCTGCGCGCAGGCGACGAAGTCGAATATTACCCGAGCATTATAAACCTCATTTTGGCAAATGTGGTGGTGATTAACAAAGTCGATACTGCCGATTATGAAGACATTAGATTTGTTATGGAAAATATCCGCAGATTAAATTCCGAAGCGCAGATAATCACTGCGGCAAGCCCGATATATCTCGAAGATATCGAAATGATTCGCGGCAAAAAGGTTCTCGTCGTCGAGGACGGTCCGACGCTCACTCACGGCGGAATGAGCTACGGCGCGGGTTTCATCGCTGCACAGATGGCGGGAGCCGCTGAAATTATCGACCCGAGACCATTCGCAAAAGGAACTATTCTGAAAACATATCAGAAATATCCCACAACGGGAGATGTCCTGCCAGCAATGGGATATTCTCACGAACAAATCAAAGAGTTGGAAAAAACGATAAATTCATCCGATGCAGAAGCGGTAGTGATTGGCACGCCAATCGATTTGCGAAGAGTTGTAAAAATAGATAAACCCGCCACGCGAGTGAGATACGAACTTATGGAATTGAGCAAGCCGACGCTTGAAGACATAATCTCGAAGATGGATTTATAATCACAATTTTATTAAAAAAATTTCCTTGACGAATTTCAAAAAGGAAATATTTTCGCTGCGAAGCAACCAAATATTTTTAGGAGGTTTTCGATGGCTTATAGAATTACCGACACCTGCATCGCTTGCGGTGTTTGTCAGGCGGAGTGCCCTGTGGACGCAATCAGCGAGGGGGACCCGATTTACATAATCGACCCTGAACTTTGCACGGATTGCGGCGCCTGCGCAGATGTTTGCCCGACCGGTTCGATAGAACCCGGTGCATAATTCATCGAGAAATGAGCAAAAAAAAAGCGTCCCGATGGTTCGGGACGCTTTTTTCATTCCCTTTATTTAACAACTTACTTTACAAGTATCAGTTTCCCGTGTGCCACTGTATCGCCGACTTTTATCGAATAGAGATAAACTCCCGAGCCGAGTTTTCCCGCATCGAATTTTATGGAATAAACTCCTGCAGGACGCTCCTCACTCTGTCGGAATATGTTATGCCCGCTCAAATCATAGACTGCAAAATTGATTGTAGCATTGCTCGGCAGTGCAACATCGATTTTGCAAACCGAATTAAACGGGTTCGGATATGGCAGTCCGATTTGGGCTTTTTCGGGCAAAAAGCCCCCATTCGGTTTCTCATTGATTTCAAGACATATATCGAGTGGAGTTTCAAATCCCGCCTGGTTTACGACACTTCCATCGCTGCATTCCCCGATTACTGCCTGTCCAATTGAGGCACAGCTCCTATATCCTGCGCTTTCCTTGTATCCACCGCCGTTGTCCTGAACATGAGGATATTCAATCTGGGCGAATAGAACGATTGCACCGAGAAGAATTATTGTAATTGAGATATTACGCATAGCGCACCTCCTTGGTTAATTATTTTCGTCATTTTCATTATAATCCGATAAATCGACAGGTTCGATTTCTGCGTTCTCGAATCCGCGGATTTTTGCGTGAACTTTATACATAAATTGCCCATCACTATCGGAATGCACAATGAATTTGTTCTGTTGCCGTTCCACCCAGTAATTGCCGATTGGAGCGTATGGAGTTATCGAAATTTCCACCGGGTTCTGCTCATCTATCGTCACACTTTCCAGAAAATCTTTGGGCAGGTCGATTCGGCACTGTCCATCCACGATTTTTCCCTCGCCGATGTGTTCCAGCCATTGTTCCGTTGAAGATACGATTGGTGCAGTATATCCGACTCCTTCATCGTCCACGATGTAGCGATAGTAGCTGTGGGAATATACCTCGCAGGTATTCGAGACGCGGAAAAGATGAGGAGTTCCATTGCAGACGAAGCAATCGCCAGCGGGAGTGTTAACAGCGACACCGTCGTTGCCGGGACTGTAAATATCCACGCCGTTGTCGCCAGCGTATTCTATCTGCACGCCGTCGTCGCCAGGTTTCCTTATTCTAATTCCATCCCCAAATAAACTGACGGTTGAATCTATGAGTATGCCGAAATCCTGCACTTTCCTGATAACGATGCCAGTATCAGGGTCACCCACACCTATCAAGTCGTGAATGTATATTCCACGACCTGTTCCTGCCGCACCGGCAATTTCCACACCGTCGTCGCCAGGAGAACCAATACTCACGCCGTCGTAGCGGGGAGAATTTATCCGCACACCGTCGCCTCTGGGAGAATCTATCTGCACGCCGTCGTCGCCAACCCGCTCGATTCTAATCCCATCGCCGCTGCTCGAATTTGTCGAATCTATAAATATCCCGAAATCCTGC
>JALTEE010000407.1 GCA_027007865.1 bacterium | reverse complement strand
CTGATGCTCTACCACCTGAGCTACGCCCGCCTATAAAATACAAATACTAAACACATTCGGAAATGTCAACAAAATTCAAAAATACAATAATATTTTGTCGCCGAAATTATTATAAAAATTATTGAAAAAAAATTAAAAATTACTTGATTTTGAATATTTGTATCATATAATAAATAAGTAAAATAATAGGAGGCAAATTCTATGTATAAGTATTCAGTTATTTTATTCTCTATTTTATCTTTGGTGTTTTGTGCTTGGGCGCTGAATGTGGAAGACGAATATGGCGCACGAGCGCTCGGAATGGGTAGAACATTTGTAGGTATTGCCGACGACGGATATGCCGCACTGTGGAACCCTGCTGGAATGGATTTCTTCAAAGAAAGAACACTCACAGGAATGTTCTCTCGCCTTTACTGGGGAATCGATAACGATGCAATCGGACAAGGCTTCTTATCATATATTCATCACTGGGACGGCATTGGTTCCGCTGGTATTTCCGTAACACAACTATTCAGCAATATCTGGTGGGAAACGAGAGCCGTTTTTTCTTACGGTAAAAGGATTGGCGGGAAAGCATCGTTCGGAATGAATATAAAACTGCTACGGAACGAAGTTGTAAAGTCCAATATCACATACACACAGCAGCCCGGCGATGATGCAAATGGCATAATCGACCCCACGCATGACCCATTTTTTTTGAGCTATGGCTGGAACAAAATCGGCTTCACTGGCGATGTTGGAGCGATGTATAAGCCGAATCAGAAGTTGACAATCGGGCTTATGGCTGCAAATTTAACTCAACCTGATATGTCGTTTGCAGGTGTCGGTTCTGAAGGAAAAGAACCGATGTCCATCCGTGTCGGTGCTTCATACTGGATAAAGGACAATATTTTGCCCGCATTAGATATCAGATACCTCAACGACGATATCAACGGAAAGAGCATCATTCGCCCGCACCTTGGCGTAGAATACTGGTTTGCAGGGAAAAACATCGCAGTAAGAACAGGATTTA
Source organism: bacterium (assembly GCA_027007865.1). Taxonomy (GTDB): domain Bacteria; phylum UBP14; class UBA6098; order B30-G16; family B30-G16; genus JAGHAI01. The sequence continues at coordinate 5,019 of JALTEE010000407.1, read as the reverse complement.
ATCCCGAAGAATATAGTTTCGGTTTCACATATCGTTCTCGCAAAGCGCTCGATTTGCAGGTCGATTATGCCTTTATTTACCCTCTGTCCGATGTCAGACAGACAGGTGCAACGAGCCATAAATTATCCGCCACACTTCGTTTTCTGCCGCCCCCGAAGCCTTTGTTCGACCTCGCATTGAAAACATCGGATATGTCCGTATATCCGCAGAATGCAATAATCGGCGAACCGATAACCATCAAGGCATTTGTGGAAAACCTTGGCGAACGCAATGTCGATGAATACAAAGTATCATTATATTATGAGGACCCCGACCAAGGTTGGGTTCTCGCTGCTCCCGTAAGAACCGTGAAAGAAAAACTCGCACCTGGAGAAAAAAAGGAACTCCAGTGGGATTGGACTGCGAGCAAAAAAGGACATTACCAATTTTTTGCCGCCGTCGATGACGATGGCATCGCAATCCCTAATATACACGGTTCTATCAATGAAATTGATGAGGATAACAACAAAGGATTTACCGAGTTCACCGTATTCCCGCTGCCAGAAGGAACGGTATCTCCTGTGGAAAACAGTCTGGAAATTTCGCAAGTTACGCTGATTCGGGAGGAGGAGCCGATTGTCCCCGTTGTATTTTTTAATCCTATGGAACACAGAGTGGATGACCGTTTCCAACATATGCTATCCGTGATTTCTGACAGGTTGCGTAAAAATCCCGATATTCACATAAATCTTATGGGTTATTACAATCCGGAGTCTGATGGCGATATATATGAATTTGGGGAAAAACTTGCGGTGAACCGTGCAAAGGCGGTTCGTTCCGTTCTTTTCCGGCAATATCCTGAAATAAGAGACCAGATTCACATAATCGAGCCTCCGGCATATGACCCCAGTTATCATCGGGCAGGAAAGTCGGAAGACCACCAACTCGAAGACCGTCCTCGAGCAGAAGCAGAAAACCGCCGTGTAGAAATGAGAACCTATGTCGAAGGTTTTCAGGATTGGGAACCGACGATGTTTTTCGACAGAAATTCCGCCAAAGTCGATATGGGTGCGCTGCAAACATTGAAAGCTGAAGCGAAACGGATTCGTCAGGTTATGGAGAAGAATCCAGAAATAATTTTCCTAATAGAAGGACTTGTTGCAAAAGGCGAATCAAATCCTGTAAAACTCTCTTTTGACAGAGCATACAACATCAAAAAAGCGCTTGGAGATATCCTCGGCGAAGACTTCGTCAAACAATTTTCCCGCAGAATATTCATCCGCGGAAATACAAACAAATATGCCGATAGGGGAAAGGCTCATATCGGAATTTCCGGTGAAAGTCTTATATTCCGACCAATGGAAGGGAAATGGGCAGCAAAAGATTTCGAACTCCAGCAAAACCAGACAAATTTCGTAAAAATAACATCCCATGTTGAAGCGGGAGTAGATAGTTATCTCGTGAAAATTGTCGATGAAAATGGAAACACATTCAGAGTTCTCGCACAAGGTTCTGGAAACATTCCATCTGGTGTTCCTTGGGATTGGCGCGATAAAAATGGAAATCTTATAAACCCTAGGGATAAATATTATGTTCAGATGGACATCAAAGATAGACTCGGACAAAGATTTACAACTCGTTCAGAACCTATAAGTGTTAATGTAACGAAGCGCCAGCAAGAAATCGAAACGCTTATCATCGTGCAGTTCATATTTGATGAACCTGTATCCGAATCGAAATTCCTCGAATCCCGCGTGGAATATATCGCACGGAAATTTATCGAAAAAGCGTTAGAACCGAAGAAAAAACTGGTTGCAGAAGTCAGCGGACACACAGATGTCATTGGAATGGATTTCCGCAACCGCGAACTGTCTATTTCCCGTGCAAAGAAGGAATATCAAAATCTACGCCAATATTTGATATATTTACTCGGTCTCGGAAATGATGCAAATCTCGATAAATGGCTTGCCAAACATAAAACGACTCTTACTTACAAAGGATATGCAGACACAAAACCGTATGTTATCACAAAGTGGCAGAATGGCGAATTGGTGCAGAAAAAAATTGGTCAAAACACATTGCCCGAGGGACGCACAATAAACCGGCGAGTCATAATCGAATTCTACACTGAAAAAGAAGGACAGAAGAAAGCAACTAAGGAAGAAGTTCCGCCACAGTCGCGTAGATAGAAAACTTCAATGTTTCAATATATGGGGGGGTTATTTTGATTATCAAGAGGTTTCTTCCCCTGATAGTTTTATTGCTTTTTGTATGTGCAGTATTTGGTCAGTGGTCTGTTGCTCGTTCGCAGGATGATTGGCATTCAGGCGCCGGGCTTTCCGATACGACAAACCAATGGCTCGATAGATACGCTTCGGGCAGCGGGATAAATGATGCTGTTACGCCGCTTATGCTCCTTGCCGACCCATCGAGTTATAGCTATACAAACTGGGTTCCTCACACGATAGATAACTCTCCCGAAATTGGAACATTCAATTGGTGTGTGCGCCCGGCTGATATAAATGGCGATGGCATTGTCGATATCGTTGCGAATTTATCCGATACGGTATCTACGACCGCAAGAATTGTTTGGTATGAAGGTCCCACTACGGGATGGATATACACTCGACACGATATACACACATATTCTGCTGTTACAAATGTTGCAGGAGCTTATCCTGCCGACATAGACAACGATGGTGCTATCGATGTTGTGGCGGGAGATAATCTCGGTCTATATTGGTTCGAAAATGATGGCACCGGCGGAGGATGGACACAACATACGATTTACACAACTACCGAATCGGAATATCAAGGCTGGTATTATGATGTGGGCGATGCAGATGGCGATGGATGGAAAGATGTGCTGGTTACTGAAACAGAAGGTAATGCTCTTTTAGGATACTACACTTATACCACATTATATTGGAATAGTGGAACAGGTCCCGATTATTTTGATGGAACATATACTTTACTTGGTAGTTTTGGACTCGGCGAAGGGCAATTCTGGCGCGCTATATTTTTCGACCCTGACCCCACAGATGGTTTCCTCGATGTCGCATACGAAAAAATTTCCTATGATATATTGGGGCTCGGTTTTGACCAGGATTCTTTAATTGTTAAAGTTCAGAATCCTGCAAGAACCTTTACCTATGTTTATTCTCATGTAATTGATGCTGCTTCGACAAGTATGGGGCACGATGGATTATGGGGGAACGATTTCGATGGTGATGGCGACCAGGATTTAGTTGTCGCTGTAGCAGATAATAATTGTGCTACTGGTGGTGGTTGTGTTACCAATGGATATTTTTTCCTTGTTCAGAGTGACCCCGGCGATGTTTTTTCATATCATCCTATTGTCGATGATGTGAACAGTTCGTATGGCGATGGAGCAATTATGTTCGATATGGACAACGATGGAATGGCAGATATTGTCGGTGTTTGCGATAGTGTTGGTTATTACCGGAGAACAGGTCCTTTATCCACCGATTTTACGCTCTTCCCTATCGATAATATTCCAGGAACAGATTATACGACTCATTTTGCATCTCATTGGGTTTATCCGTATAATATGGATAGAGGGATTTGTTCTGGCGATGCAGACATAGATTTGCTAATTACTTTCGATAATGGCGTAGGGGATAATGAATTAAGAATTTATGAAAATCGAATGTTTTCTTATGTTATTTCAGGTTCGCTTTATTCTGCGATTTTGGGCATACCATTGCCAACGGATACCTGTGTGGTATGCTCACTATACTGGGAGGGCTGTCGAATACCAGAATATACGGTAAATGTCTCTGGACGAATCGGGAGTTCACTCACCGATTGTCAATCTGCATCGTGGTCTGCACCATCATCATCGCCTTTTCACGAAACTTCATCCGGAATCGAATTGAGTAGTATCCATACGCCGATAGACACACTCTGGGTTCAGTATAATATTTTGATTAACCGAACAGGCGGGACTATCGATTTATCTCCGCTCATCGATTCTGTCTGGGTAAAAATTTTCCCGATTCCATGCGAATGTGAGGATATTCAGGCGCTATGGACTTGTCCGACTCCGTGCTTTTCATTTTCATCCTGTTCGACACAAGTTATGCAAATGTTGATGTGGACAGATTCCACAACTATCGACACAAGTCGGGTCTATTTCACAGTGAACGATGGTTTGTCGGTATATCCACTTTCCGAACCGAGCGATAGTTTGCACTTTGTATGTCTGACGCCGAGCTGCGATTCCGTATTCGTCGAAATATGGAACATTCCTTGGACAGATGGCACAGCAGTAACAATATCACTCGATTCTGCATATACCGACGACGGATGCCTGACTACTTGGTAACCATAAAAAAAATTATATCTTCATAAAAAAATACTTGACATCCATAGCGAATATATTTATAGTTTGTTGAGGCATAGGACTCGCTTAAAATACTGCATTATGCAAACCAAAAACTTGTCCACAATATTTTATGGTAAATCGCAGAAGACCTCGGAAAAAATTAGTCAGAGAACCTGTTCATAACAATCGAACTTGGGCAATTTTCGATTGGGTTGTGGTGATTGTATTCGGACTGTTGCTTCTCGTTGGAGTGATAAGTGCTCTTGTTCCGCCGCAGCATAAAAATGAAGTTCAGCAAAAATTCCCTGTTCCTGGCAGTTCGATTATTATTCAAGTATTCAATGGCTCCGGTGATATTAATGCCGCTTCTGAAGTTACCGATTCGCTCCGCAGGTGCGGAATAGATGTCAGAGGTGTGGTTAAAAATGCCGCTAACATATATCCGTTCACTATTCTTCTCGATAGAAAGGGAAACGAAGATAAATGCGATTCGCTCGTAAAACTTATGGGTTTGCCATCGAGCAGAAAAGTCATTCAGCGGAACAGCGATATGTTCGATGCAACATTAGTGCTTGGAAAAGATTTCAAAAGTGCGCTGGTAAAACTGCTGAACGCTGGAAATGCAAAATGATTATATAGGTTAATTGCAAACATTTATAATGATGCAAAATAAAAAAACAAAAATATATAAA
>JALTEE010000406.1 GCA_027007865.1 bacterium | reverse complement strand
ATTATAAGGAGGCAGAAGAAAACGGGAAAACTTGCTCTGATGCCACAACTGATAAGTAGCGAAAGAAAAATAAAAGCCCTTAGTTAAATAGTAGAAATTAGCAAGTAAAACAAGAGCTGGAAAAATCTTTCCAGCTCTTGATCCTATCTGCTTAAGAAAAGCTCCACTTGCAACAGTGAGAAAAATAACTTTCTCTACCAGGAAAAACATAATGTGAAATCTCAAATCTCTCCGCCAGAGGTGGATCACCCTCAGGGTGAAAATCTCAAAATTCAAAATGATAATTCAAAACTCAAAACTCTTTAGAACTAGGAATATGAAATCTCAAAATGCAAATCTCGAAGTAGAAGCGAATACACGCGAATGTCTACGCAGACTATAGAAGCGAAACTACGCGAACAGCTACGCGAATCTACCTGCCTGCCGGCAGGCAGGCGCGAAAGCTTTCGCGTTTTTTCGCTTGATATTCGCGTTCTTTCGCATCTATTTCTTTGGAGATCAGATCTCCCTAGCTAATAGGCTAGGCGCACTCAGCTTACTGGTAAAAGCCGCTAGCCGGCGTTCCCAACAAGTCTAAGCCGGGATCATTGCCAACCTCATACAAAGTTGGGGCATTCCCTCCGTCATTTCCGTCGCTGTCAATAGAAGTGGTGTAGTAAGTGCTTTCAAACTTAGCATCTATTTCATAAGTCAAGCTGCTACTATTACATTCGTAGGTGTAATAATAATGGCTAGCGCTCTTTGGGTCTATAGGCAAAGAAGCCAAAGGCGAACCAGTAGATATGCTGGTAAGATTAATGGGTATCCAGCCCGTTCCGTCAACCGCCGTTGAGGAAGCAACTGAACTCGGATGAGTCGCCGTATAGCCGGAAAGAGCATCAGTCCCCGTATCGGAATACCATAGGTTTGTCCCGCAAGTTCCGGAATAATCCAAATCCGGGCTTGTCACGTCAGTCAGGTACAAGCCGATGGCTGTTCTTAGGCTCGCTAAATCCGAAACCCTCTGGGAGTCCCGGGCTTTTTTTAGTAACTCCGCTGGATTAATAACCACCATCACAACTGAAGCTAAAATGGCGATAATGGCAATAACAATTAAAAGCTCAAGCAATGTAAAACCGTGTTCGGAATTCCTCATACTTGAAAAGACTAATCAGATCAAAACAGCTAGTAGCCGACCTTTTTATATTTATTAACGAAATTATCTCAACAAAATACTCCGTGAACCTCTTGATTCTCAACTAGCTAATGACGTTTTGCAGATTTCCTTAATCTTCTCAACTAACTCATCTATAGAACTTCTGCTCTTGACAAAATAATCTATGGCTCCCAGTGATTTTCCTTTAACAATATCCTCTTCCTGGCCTAAATTAGAAATAATGATGACCGGCACTCCGGAGAGAGCTTCATCTCCTTTCATCTCCGTCAACAATTCAAATCCTCCCTTCTTCGGTAAAATTATATCCAAAAGCATCAGGTCCGGCCTGAAAGCTCTTAATTTTTTCAAAGCCTCCTCGCCGTCAAAAGCGTCAACAACTTCAAAGCCGGACTTCTCCAGTTTCAACTTCAAAATATTAGATAGAAATTTGTCGTCTTCGACTAAAAGTATCTTCTTCATAATAAACAAGTAAAAACTCAAAACTCAAAACTCAAATGTCAAAACCACAACTCAAAACGCAAAACTAAACTTATCTCAAATCTCAAATCTCAAAATGATAATTTAAAATGCAAAATGAC
>JALTEE010000405.1 GCA_027007865.1 bacterium | reverse complement strand
TTCTAAATTTATTTTACTTCTCTTCTTCTTTTTCCAAGCAGCAATATATCTTTTAGAGCGGTTGTATTTTTTGCAGACATCCAAAACAGGAGCATTTTCGACGATTTCATCGAATCTATCGATGCGGTAGAAACAGTGCGCCAATCATCAATCCGCCTGTGATGAGAATCGATATATGCGGTGTTCCTCTTTTGTGATGCACTTTTGCAAAAATTTTCGGCGACAGCATATCGCGGCTCATCGCCATCGGATACCTCGATGCTGCGAGTATTCCTGCGTTCGCTGTCGTAATAAATGCAAAAATTGCATATATCTCCGTTTCGAGTTTCAAAATCTATAAAAAGCAATCCACGATAAGAAATTCCACATTCAATTTATTAGAAATAATACTCAAAATATTCCACAATCATAATATATATTTGAAAAAAATTCTTGCCAACTTTTGTAATTACAATATAATATCAGTTCAGAATTGAAAAGAGGAGGATTTCGATATGGCACATAAGAAAGGCGCAGGCAGTTCCCGCAACGGTCGGGATAGCATCGGCAGACGGCTCGGTCTCAAAAAACACGACGGACAATCTGTCAAAGCCGGCAATATACTCGTGCGCCAGCGAGGAACGAGATTTCATCCCGGAGATGGCGTCGGTAAAGGCAAGGATGATACTTTGTTCGCTCTTATCGACGGTTTTGTGAAATACGGCAAGAATCGTTTTGGGAAAAAAGTGGCATATATTGTTCCACCCGAAGCGCAAACACCATCAGAATAGATTCTAAACGGGATAGAATATGTTCAAAGAATATACAACGATTCGCGAAGTAGCAGGGCCGCTGCTTCTCGTCGAACAGGTCGAAGGCGCAACTTATGAGGAACTTGTCCAGATAACACTGCCGGACGGTTCGCATCGGCGGGGGAAGGTCCTCGAAGTCGATGGCGACAGAGCGCTCATCCAATTATTCGAAGGCGCAGCTGGCGTCGATGTGGAACAGTCTCGAGTGCGCTTTCTCGGCAAAGGAATCGAACTCGGCGTTTCACTCGATATGCTCGGCAGAGTTTTCGACGGCATCGGCAACCCAATCGACGACGGTCCCGAAATTCTTCCCGAAAAAAGACTCGATATAAACGGCTTGCCAATAAATCCGTATGCGCGAGAATTCCCGCGAGAATTTATCCAGACGGGCATTTCCGCAATCGACGGCTTGAACACACTCGTTCGCGGACAAAAACTGCCGATATTTTCCGGCTCGGGGCTTCCGCATAATCGTCTCGCTGCGCAAATCGCACGGCAAGCAAAAGTTATCACGGGAGAGCAGTTCGCTGTGGTATTCGGCGCTATGGGTATCACTTTCGAGGAATCGCAGTATTTTCAGGATGAATTCAAACGGACAGGAGCAATCGAGCGTGCCGTGCTCTTTTTAAATCTCGCCGACGACCCTGCTATCGAAAGAATTTCCACGCCGAGAATGACACTGACCGCAGCAGAATACCTCGCTTTTGAAAAAGATATGCACATACTCGTGATTTTGACCGATATGACGAATTACTGCGAAGCGCTGCGGGAAGTATCCGCTGCGAGAAAAGAAATTCCCGGCAGACGAGGCTATCCCGGATATCTATATACCGACCTCGCAACGATTTACGAGCGCGCAGGCAGAATCGAGGGACGCAACGGTTCGATTACGCTAATCCCGATTCTCACGATGCCCGAAGACGATAAAAATCATCCGATTCCCGATTTGACGGGATATATCACCGAAGGGCAAATCGTTTTGTCCCGCCAGATGCACTATCAGAACATAATGCCGCCAATCGATGTTCAGCAATCGCTTTCGCGGCTGCGTCAGAAAGGCGTCGGTCCCGGCAGAACCCGCGAAGACCATAACGACCTCTTCGGGCAGTTATATGCCGCATACGCTCACGGGAAACACGCGCAGGAATTGGCGGTTATTCTCGGCGAAGCGGCGCTCACCGAAATGGATAAATTATACTTCCAATTCGCCGACACATTCGAAGAAGTCTACATCGGGCAGGGCGAACAAACAGACCGCTCCATCGATGAAACCCTCGACCTGTCGTGGAAACTGCTCTCCGTATTTCCAAATATGGAACTCAAGCGCATTCACAAGGAATTTTTGGAAAAATATATGACAAAATTCCGCGAGAAAAAAGAAGAGACAATCACGGCATAAGATTTAGTGCAATTCCACGGTGCATAGCCGTAAAACAGGAATTCTGTTTTTCTTTTGACGCCAGCCAATCGCATATTATCTTCATCGAAGCAAGCATTTTATCCCGCCGTAGCGAGAGCAATCATGGGAAGGCGATGATAGATAAAAACTTGCTTTTTTATAAATTGATTTTATTTTTTTGGAAAGATTACGGAGGATTTTTTATGAAAAATGAATTCACCGCGGTATTCGAGCGAGATGGCGATTGGTTCATCGGCTATTGCCTCGAAGTTCCCGGCGCAAACGGACAGGGCAGGACAATTGAAGAATGCCGACAATCGCTAATGGAAGCCATAGAACTTATACTCGAAGATAGGCGAGAAGAAGCTAAAAAAAGCATACCCGAAGATGCGATACAAGAAATGGTTTTGGTCGGATGAAGCGAACTGCATTATTAAAACATCTCCGCCGTTATGGTTGTTTCCTCAAGCGCGAGGGAATAAACCACTCCCTCTGGACAAATCCCAACAATGGCAAAGTAGAAGCAGTGCCCAGACACACCGAAATTCCTAACAAACTTACAAAGAAAATCTGCAATAGGCTGGAAATACCTGATATAACGAAAAAATAAAATCATTCGTTTAATGCGGGAAGGGGTTCGCCGCAGGCAGAAGCACGGCACACCCGTCCTGATTTGGCGGCAAATTGCGCGATGCGGGCGGGAGCATAGTGTGATGAAAAAAGGACAAAGAGGAGAGCTATTAATGAGAATCAAAAGAAGCATAAAGGAACATGGAAACTTGATGCCTGAAGCATATAATATGCTAAAGTCACTACCTGAAAGCGTATTAAGGCATTCTCTTTTAACAGGAACATTCCCTACAATTTTTTTGTTATGTTCTTAATAGGCAAATTCTTGACGGAAGTGATAAAAGATTCTGTTGAACAACAAAATAAGAAAATAGAGTATTCAATATTCTCTTCAAATAATGACCCCAAAATAATAGATATTGCATCAAGAATAGGAAGATTATCTCGTTTATGTTTTCCATATGAAATAGGAGATGAAACACCTGTTGTGCAATTAAATTCGTCCAAAAACAATACTGTTTTGATTGCTGAGTTATCTTCCAAAATCAAAATATCTCTGCCCAATGAAATGAAAGTTCAAGCTGTAATTGCAACAGGAAATGGAATTACAAAAAATTTCGGGGGATATTTGCCATAGTAGATAATCAATTTTCAAAATAAACCGTCGAAATACCAAAATCCTCCGTAGGGGCAATTCACGAATTGCCCCTGCAAAAAATTCACGAATTATTGTGAAATTCGACCCCGACAAACATCATCGCCGTTCCATTCGGTTGAAAGGATACGATTATTCGCGACCGGGGGCGTATTTTGTTACGATATGCACGCAGAATAGGGAATTTATGTTTGGCGAAATATCATTTGGTGAGATGATATTGAATAAATTCGGTGAAATCGTGCAAAATACATGGTTCGATTTGCCGAATTATTACAAAAATATCGAATTGGATGAATTTGTGATAATGCCGAACCATATTCATATGGTAGTTGTGATAAAACCCATACCCGTAGGGGCGGGGTCACCCCGCCCTTTTGGAGAATCCGATAACGATGTTAATAATAGGGCGCGGGAACCGCGCCCCTACAAAAACGGTGCGACAATTAAAAAACCAACATTGGGACAAATCGTCGCATATTTCAAATATCAATCCGCCAAACGCATCAACGAAATCCGCAACATGCCTGGATTTCCCGTATGGCAACGAAATTATTACGAACACATCATCCGCGACGAGAACGAATTGAACCAAATCCGCGAATACATCCGCACAAATCCACAGAATTAGGACATCGACACAGAAAATCCCAATTTTCGTCAATTATGATGTAATGGCAGACCTCGTGTGTGCCCAGAAAATCAGCGCATCGTCGCCGACGATGTGAACTCTGGACGGTGGCTCATCATATTTTGCGGGCAGCGACCTTTTTGGGAATTGCAGAACAGCAACGATATTATCGCTCGTAAATCGCGAACCGAACTCACACATCGCATTTAATATTTTCGGCAGAAATTTTTCGATATACGGCGGCGAAGCGAATACGATTGTGTCGCTGTCGGGTTCGAATTTGGACAGCCATCGCAGCGCATCGGTGCAGATTATTTTATGTTCGACATCTGCAAGTCCGACCGATGCGATATTTTTTGCGATTGCTCGGCATTGCATTTTTTCGATTTCGATGAATTTTACGGGTTTTGCGCTGCGGGATAGCGCTTCGATACCGACTGCGCCGCTGCCTGCGAATAAATCGATGAAGTGTAAATTTTCGATATCGCCGAGAATGTCGAACAGCGCTCTTCGCAACCTTGCCGGCGTCGGTCTAACTTTTTGCGGAACCACGGAAATCTTTCTGCCGCAAGCGGTTCCGCCTGTTATGGTTATTCTGCTCATAGGAAGTGTTTATTGTTTAGTTATCTATGCTTTTCCAAATTGTGAAAGCCAAAAGATTCACAACAATTTGAGCGACAGTCGTGCCGAAGCGGGATTTTGCTATGCTCGGTATCGATGAGCCGCGAAGCGTGGAATCACTCGAAAAAGTGTCAGGCGGAATGTTTGCTGGATTCCCGTTTTCACGGGAATGACGGATAATTTTTTATGTCATTTTAAAAGCCGTTGGCTCGTATAAACTTAAGCAACCACCAGGAGCGACCTGACGAGCGCCGAAGGCTTAAGGTCAAGCGGAACGCTTGTTGTGGAGGCGGCGGGAATCGAACCCGCGTCCGATGGGGTCGACACATATTCTCTACGGGAGTAGTTCGTCATTTGGTTCTCGCGCTTCGGCTCGCCGACGAACAAGCTTTCCAAAGCGCAAAGCCTCATAAGTCTTAGCTTATCCTATGGAGCACTCGGAAAAGCGCAGCTCCTGATTATGACCCCCGGTTCGTTCGAGCAGGAGCACCCTCGAACGGCGGAGGTGACTGCTCAATTAGGCAGCCATTGCGTAGGTGTAATTCGCACCTATTAAGTGTGAGTCAGTTTTACAGCTTATCTCGGGCTGTCCCGCAAATATGCACCTCTGACCCACCGTCGAAGCCCATCGCCCCCATAAATATTTCAATGAACTTACTTATTCACATTCCATTATAACACAAATTTGCTAAAAGTCAATAGTAAAAAGTATTTGCAACATTAGAATTGCGTATTTATTAAAACTACGATAATTTGCAAACACCTTAATCTCGCCTGTATTTTTCCACGCCTTCTTTGAACATATTTCCACCATTTGCATCCTGTGCGACGATGAGCGGGAAATCTTCGACGACAAGTCTTCGCACCGCTTCGGACATCAATTCGGGGAATGCGATAACTTCGGCTTCCTTGATTGATTTTGCGATAAGTGCGGCAGCGCCACCTGTGGCAGCGAAATATACAGCGCCGTATTTCATCATTGCTTCCACGACATTGTCTCCGCGAGCGCCTTTGCCAATCATTCCGCGCTGTCCATTTGCGATAAGTATCGGCGAATAAGCATCCATTCGATACGATGTCGTCGGACCTGCGGAACCGATGGGTTTTCCCGGCGGTGCTGGCGCAGGACCCACATAATAGATAACCGAACCGTCGAGGTCGAACGGGAGTTTTTCGCCGCGCTCCAGCATTTCTACAAGTCGCTTGTGCGCAGAATCACGCGCAGTGTATATCACACCAGATAGCGAAACGGAATCCCCCGTTTTCAGTTTGCGCACATCGTCTTCGCCCAGCGGCGTAGTCAACTTATATTCAGCCATTTTGCCTCCTTGTGGTAAAAATTTATTTCTCCTGTTCATCTCTAATATTATCATTTGTCTCTATTTTTCAAAAACTTTTCTTTTTAA
>JALTEE010000404.1 GCA_027007865.1 bacterium | reverse complement strand
ATGAATGCCGGTGCCAGCAGCCATACCCGGGTATTGAAAAAAATGTATGAAAAGATCAAAACGATACACCATAGGATCAAAAGGTCATAAAGGGCTATATTAAATGGTTCGTGCAGATAATCACCCTGAAGCATATTGTCCAGTATATTGGCCTGTATTTCAACACCGGGCATAACACTGTCAAGAGGTGTAGCTTTCAAGTCGGCAAGGCCTACAGCGGAAGTTCCAACCAAAACAAATTTTCCTGCAATGTCTTTGGTGTCAAAATTTCCCTGAAGTATATCTCCTGCACTAATATATTTGAAATAGTTTCTTCCGCTTCTGTAATTTACATACAGACGACCTGCAAAATCTGTAGGAATACTGAACTTACCGAACGTTATCTTTTCAACTCCCATAGCATCACCAAAGATAAAGACATCATTTGCATGGCTGTAAATACGCAGCATCTCAAGAACAAGCGAAGGGTATATCATTCCCTCATAGCGCATAATCAAAGGCACGGAACGAACCATTCCGTCTGCATCAGGCACATTGTTGAAAAAACCACTGGAGTATAAACTGTTTTGCAAGATATCAATATTTAAGACCACACCTTTTGGTTCGAGGATAGTGTGGTTGTTTTGTAAACCTTTTTCAATAAATACAGCCGGTATGATGGGCATATTTTCATGGGTTTTTTTATCAAATCGGAAAAAATATCCTCCAACTGTGGGCGTTGCAGCAAATGTTTCTGCCAATATCTGATCATAGTTATCCAGATTTTTTATATTGATTTTAAGTTGGGAAGCAATGGTATGGGGCGAACTCTTATCAGGCTCAGAAAAAATAATATCCAACCCGATAATACCTGCCCGGGCATCACTGATCTTACGGATCAGTTCAGATACTCTCAGACGAGACCATGGCCACTGTCCGTATTTTTCCAAAGAAGCTTCATCGATATCGACTATAACCACTTTTCGGCTTTGGGGAATATCTCCCCGTATCCGGAAAAACAAGTCACTGATCTCGGTATTTAATGAAGAAACCAATTGCGGAGGAAAAAGATATACCCAGGAAAGCAGCAGTGCAAACAGTAAGACTACACTATACCTGGGCAGTGAATTAAACATACTGATCTATATGTAATTAAAAACTGTAAAGTATACCTACAGTAATACCATCAACACTCAACTTATGATATATTGCAGGATCATAGCTATATAAAGTGGATTCTATATCAGCATCTTTTGCCAGAGAAGTATAGTCCGCAAAGATTGAAAAATTCTCTGTCACATGATAGCTGAGCCCGACTCCCCATTGAAATTCCGTATGGTCCAGTATCGTTTTACCTATCACATCCTCATGCGCACCAGATGAACTGTTTCCTTTGTAACCTTTAACTTTGACGTTCCCAAAGCCTAAAAGTCCATACACACTGAAAGTATCTGTGACAGGGTACTGAGGTTTTAAAAACATACTGTAGGCAGTCAGATCAGAATAGTTTCTCTCAAAAAATGTTGTAGTGATACGACCTTCGACGGCAAGATAGTTGCCAAGCTGATAACCGGCAATCAAAGAAATACCGCCTGTTTCATCCTGGGTAGGGGTATTATCAGCAAACCAGCCTGAACTGACTGAATACACTCTATTGTAAACAGTACCGGTTCCTGCATAAAACTTGTATGGCGCGAGTTTGTCTAAAAAAGACGGCTTCTTTTCCAGACGCAATTGTTCACCTTGAGGTACAATATAC
>JALTEE010000403.1 GCA_027007865.1 bacterium | reverse complement strand
TAGAAATTATCCTATGATTACTGATCTTAATTTTTTATTCATAAAACATTCTCCAATTTTTTATTTCACGACGACAATTTCTACATTTTTTGTGATGCCGTTTTTGCCCGACGCTCGCACAAAATAAAATCCCGCAGGAACAGTCGAACCCCTATTATCCGATAAATTCCAATATACATCACCTTTATCCGAAACAGGTAAAATTTGCATTTGTCTGCCAAGAATATCGTAAATCGACAAATTTTTCGCATTTGCGCAGCGGAATAATATACCGTCGCTTCCATTGGATACAATGGTCAGCGAAATTTGTGAGTCGAATTTTTCGCTTTCAGCAATAGATGCCGATTCGAGTTCGAAATTTACTATGGTATCGCCGAGCGCTACCACCAAAGTTGAATCGGTTATAAAACCATCGTGTTCTGCGCCAAGAGTGAAAAATCCCGGCGATGGCAGCAGAAAATCGTAGTTTCCAGTCGCATCGGTTGTATCGTATAAGATGCCGAGTGAAAATGTGTTCAGAAAAACAATCGAGTTTGAGAAATCGGTTTCGCCTTCGAGTGTAACTTGCCCGGAAACTTCGATTCCTTCGCCGCCACTCGATTCGAGAGTTACCATTATTGTCGTATCAGATACGAGATAAATCACCGTGTCGATAGGAATGTAATCTACTCTATCGAAAATGACCGTATAAGTATCGCTTGGAACAGGTGGCATCGAAAATTGTCCCATTGTGCCGGTTGTGTCCGTCAAACCGAGTTCGCTTATCATAACCTTTGTTCCAGATAAAGTCGTTGTTCCGCCTGCGAGCATAACCATCCCGCTTATCACATATCCCGACGATGTATCTGTGGAATCTGAATAGTAAAACACGAATGAATCGGAGACAGTGTTGCCGGCAAAATCTGAGACGGAAAAGATAACGGTATTAACATCCCGATACGACAGAAACGGAGTATATGAGAAAATAACCGTATCGCCGATTGTGGAATCGTTGACGAAAAGAGATATCGGTATCGAGTTCAACTTCATAGAAACGGAACCACTATCTACACCAGAGCCAGTATCTATAACCGTTACGGACAATACCATTGTGGAATCGTAAATTGTTTCTTCTGGGGCGATGCTCCAAGAAAGGATTTCCGGTGGAATCGAATCTTCGAATGTCGAAACCTCGTGTTTAAGCACGATTTGAATTCTGTTGCCCACAGGATATGCGATGCTGTCGATTTCCGTCATATCGAACCATTCGGTAACAGTATCACCCGGCAAAAAATAGCCTATTTTTAATTCACCAGAATCGGCAGGAAAACTGGTCGTATCCCATCTAATTACGACATCGGAACCCGTTTCCATAACGGTTGTTCCATTCCATATTTGAATGGAGTCGAGTGCGTTTCTGACATCGTTCGTAAGATTAAGCGCCAATCCACTATCGGTGGTCGAAAAATATAGAGCGAATGCAGGTGGGAAACCGAAATACGGCATATCATACGCATCGAGACCGTTTCGCGCATCGGGAGAAACGCCTATCATAGCCGTTGCAGCATCTCCGCCGCAGGCAACATCGAGTGCGGTGCGGAAATCGAGACCGAAGATAATAGTCGAATATAAAAGTATTCCCAATAAAATCGCCCTTTTCATAGCAACGCCTCCTGAAAATATTAAGTTCGAAGTTCAAAGGCTCGAATGTCAAATCTCAAATGGAAAGTAAAAATATCTATTCTTCCTTGTTGGATTTTTACAC
>JALTEE010000402.1 GCA_027007865.1 bacterium | reverse complement strand
TACAGAAATTGGGTTATTAGTTTTCAATGGTTTTTTACGGGAGAGATATATGCGGTATCTTTCAATAATTGCGATATTTTTAGCAGCGATAGTTGCTGGAATCGGCATTTCCGTTTCGCCGGGGACATTTGTGCTTCAAGATGTTCCTGTGGGAAAGATGTTCGATATTAGCGGGCAGATTGGATATTTCATAAAAATAGGTTCGCAGTCCAAACCTGGATATTATGTCTTGACCCCTCGAAAACCATCCGACGACGGCACAAAAGCAACAGGATATTACGATTTCCCAAATCCAGAATGGTTTTTCACGGAATATGAAACTCTCTATGTTTCTCCTAAATCTGACGCACAAACAGCGATGTGGCTTAAATTGCCTGACGACCCATCGCTGTATAATCGCCATTTCTTGCTCGGTGTAGATGTATCGCCGATAATTGAGGAAACGAAGGGAATGATTTCTGTGGGAGCATATCTTCTTTTCCGTTTCGAGACGGAAGCGAAAGCGGGTGTCGTTCCAAAATTGCAGGATGGAGAAATGGCGTTTGCGCCTTCGGTTGTGCGATTCGATTCGCTGTCCAAAGGAGATAATAAATCTATCGATATAAAATTCTATAGTTGGGGGAAAAAGCGACAACCGATAAAATTATATCGTCTCGACCCTGAGAGCGATGTTGCGAAAATTACAATTATTCCAACACCGGGATATCGCAGAGCGCCCGAGGGACTTTTGTATTTCCCTGAAAAGATTTGGTCGAATAGCGATGGCGAAAATCTTTTTATACAGGTCGCGCTGCCGGAGGAAATGGATTATCCGCGCCTCGAAGATTTTATTATCGCAGAAGCGCCGAATGGGAACAAAGCATTTCTCAGAGTAAAAATGACAAAAAAGAACAAATATTGAACTATTTAATAATTTTACCATTTCTCATCCCGCAGATGTGGAACGAGAGAGAATTTCGACTTTTGACTTTTGACTTTTGACTTTTGACTAACCAGGAGGTATCCGATGTATCGCTGGATTATTGTGTTTAGTGTTCTGTCTATGATTTTTTGCGCCGCGTTTGCCCAACCTGCGGCATATTACGCTTACGACCTCGACTCATTGATAAAGGTCGGGCTTTCCACAGACCTCGGCTATTTTGGAATAGAGCTCGGCGATGGCAGAGTTCTTACCTATGGTGGAGCTGAAGGTGGTGGTGGCGGAACAGTTCATATCAGTTTTTACATAGACGGAAACATTTATACTACCGACCCATATTTGCCAACAACACACCCAGAAGTAACGGCAATCACTCCTGCCGCTTCCGAATATTCCGAATATGACAATCTCATTATAACGGACTGGTTTCCCGAAGATTCAGTTCAATTCACGCAGACATTGCATGCATATTCAATCGATAGCGCCGGTGCTGTTACTATAAGATACAATGTTATCAATACCGACGATGTTACTCACAGTGTAGGTGTTCTTTTACTAATAGACACAAACATAAATGGTCGTGATGATGCGCCATTCTATTTTCCCGGTGGAGACCATCCAATCGACAGCACATATATCAGTCCCAGTGTCGGTTTGCCTGATTATTTCCAAATATATGAATATAGTCCATTCGATACGACTCACACCGACCAGATAGTTGCACGAGTTAATCTCACTACTCCTCCGGCAATAAGACCCAGTTGGGTGGCAATCGGCAATTCGCGAACCCTCGCCGATGTTGTGTGGGATGTTTCAGGTATCCCTAACGAAGCAATTACCGACGGTGCTGTTATTCTTGAATGGGGAACTGTGGATGTCGCACCCGGTGGTGGAGTTACATTTGCGACTATATATGGACTTGCACCAGGGGGGGAGTTCATCGGCGGACCGCTTGGAGCGAGAATCGAAGTGCCCCATAGTATGAGAATTCAATATTGCGAACTCACTCCCGACCCGATAGTTTTCAGCACAATGTTCAGGAATAACACCGACAGCGTGATGTATAGCGCTACTTGCTCGCTCGCATTCGCCGACCCGGTTCTGGATGTGCAACCCGATACATTAATTTATATGGCTGACAGCATTCTCCCAGCGCAGATGCAATCCCTATCCTGGCAGATATATGTTCCTGATTCTGCACGACCCGAAATAGGCGAATACATCTATTACACGCTTTACGCAAGCGCAGAAACACTCGGAGAAGCGGGAACATTAGAAGTTACCGAAACCGTTGTTCCCGGCTCGATATGGGTTCCCGGAGCGACATATATCGGTCCAACAGCGGATATATCCTATCCCGATTCAGGAACATTTACGAGCAACGCAATTCAGCCGATGGCGATATATCTGACAGACGACGACACCACTGTTTCTCCATTATCTATTCACTGGCAATTTTTAAATGCCATCGGCGATGTCATCGGTGATTTGCATCCCGGCGTAGCAGGAGTTACCTATGAAAATGATACGCTATATTGGGCAAATACAGCGCATTCGGATGGTTCGAGGATGTGGTATAGATTGTGTCCCACTTACGATTATCATGGCTGCCCGTTACATGACACGACTGTTTGCATATATACTTATGATTTAACCGCTCCTGTTATCCACGGATATTATCCGCCCGATGATACGATATTGAACGATTCCTTATTCGATGCCTATGTGAATTTCAAAGATAATATTAGCAGGCGAATTGATACTATGCTCGTTCAAATTACAATTACCGATGACGAGGGCACACATTTGGACAGTTTCCCCGATGGTCCGCTTGTTTGGAGTCCTGCTGAGGACACGATGCTGTGGATACGACCCGAGAGTTCCGGCTGGCGATGGCCAGACGGCGATGTTACTGTTTCTCTCGACCGATTGTGCGATGCACCCGACTACGGCGACCCAAATTGCACCGACGAAAGCGAACTCCCAGAATGGTCGTTCACTATGAACGCGCACGGTCCGAGAGCATATCCGCGAACTCCCGGCGACGGATGGTTCGTATCAATTCCAAATCCCGACATCACATTTTATCTTTACGATGGCAACGGGATAAATGTTTCCACTGTGCAATATCAGGTTGATGGTGTTGTTTTCGGTGCGCCGAGCGATTTCCACACAGGCGATTCCATTATCGTTCACTCGCCGACGGTGAGTTGGGCAAATGGGTATGCCGTCGATGTTGCAGTTATTGCTGCCGAGGACACATTTGGCACGCCACTCGACCCGCCAGAATACCACTATCCAGCGTGGGAATTTGTAATAGATGTCGCTCCGCCGGTGATAAACGGCACATATCCCGCCGAGGGCGATACTGTCGGAACGGAATATCCTACAATCGAAGTCCAGTTATATGACAGTTTATCGGGTGTGAATGTCGATTCGATTACAATCGAAGTCGATGGCGTGGATTATACGATGGATGACGATGCTGTCGATTATGTCGGTGGTGTTCTTTCGTGGGATGGTTCTATAGCGGGTGTTTCACTCGACGGCGATGTCGAAGTCTGTGTGAATGCCTGCGATTCGCCCGATATGGGCGCTCCGAATTGGATGGGTGAATATTGCTTCACATTCGATGCAATTATTCAGCCGCCTACCGTCGGTTTTCCGTTCAGCGGTGTAAGTATCTGTTCCGACGATGCACAATTAGATGTCTATCTATACGATAGAGACAGTGTAGATGAATCTTCGATTGTCGTGAGCGTCGATGGCATAGAATACACCACCGCAGATGATGAATTGGAATACGATGCGACATATAATATTGTTACTTATTATCCGCCAACTCCTTGGCTTGCGGGAGATTACATCACGATTTGTGTCGATTCGGCGGCGGATATGTATGGATATGCGCTCGCTGCCCCTGTGTGCAGCACTTTCGTCGTAGATTTATATCCACCCGAAATAGATTCTGTCGGCGAGGATATTTTCTCCACTTGGGAACCACCCGATACAGCAGAACTCGATTCCGTAACATTCCATTTCTACTTCACAGACGAACTCGGGATTATCGATTCAAATTATACATCTTTGTTTATATACGATTCTTCCGGCACAAGTCTGTTGTGGGAATTCGACTATCCCGATTCATCTGCAAATCTGTGGTTCGATGATGGCGAAGTTGTTTTCTGGGGAGGTTCTGCTGTCGATTTCGTAGATTTCGAGACATATCACATCTGTTTATTTCTCGACGATATGTGCTACGCCGGCGGGCACGACCCGGACAGTGCGCTCTATTGCTTCGATTATTATGCCACAGATGTTCGGGAACCGCAGAAAATGCCTGCGAAGCCTACGATGCTGCTGCCGAACTATCCCGACCCGTTCAATGCAGCGACAATAATTCCTGTGTATATGAGCGAGCGTGGATATGCGGATGTGAAAATTCTCGACATCGGCGGAAGAACGATTGCGGAAATATGGAACGGAACGATGAAATCGGGAATTACCCAACTTCGCTGGGGCGGAACAAATTTCAGCGGCGGCGATGTCCCCAGTGGAATATATTTTGTGCGGCTGCAAACAGCGAGAGGCGTGCAAGTTTCGAGAGCGTGCCTAATCAGATAAAAACGGATTATTCATAATGCTATTGTGATTTCGCTTGCGTAATATATAAAAGCCCCGTTATATTCAAAGTTTTTATTCACAGGTAATAATATGAGAAAAAATATCGCAGTTTCTTATTTATCGCCATTATTGCTTTTCCGATTTCCGCGTTTGCGTGGACAAGTTATAGTGAAATGGTTCCTATGCGGGACGGGGTAAATCTTGCAACCGAGATTTATATCCCCGATTTTCCACCTGGTCCTTATCCTGTCATACTCCAAAGAACACCATACGACCGACATTTAGAGCCCGATTTGGCAACGACAATAACCGATGTTCTCGGATATATTTGTGTTTCCCAGAATGTTCGGGGAACATACGATTTGGAAGGCGAGCCGATGGTTTTTTTATCGGACGGTTGGGGAGAACTACAAGACGGATATGATTGTATAGATTGGATTGTGGAACAGGATTGGTGTGATGGTAGTGTTGGAATGATGGGAGGTTCCGCACCGGGAATGACACAATATATGGCTGCTGGCACAGGTCATCGTTTGGAGACGGAGTTTTAGATACAATTTCGCCATCTTATCCCGGTGCAGACACTTTTTTATACGGCCCAGAAAATCCTTGCCCAACGATTGGCGGAAGAGAATTTATCGGAATGGATTCCACAGGCTATGGTCCCAAAGACCAAACCCCTATCGAGAGCCGTTCCGATGTGCTCGTATATTCGACCCCCGTTCTGACGAAGCCTGTCGAAGTTATAGGTAAATTGTGGTTTATTTTGTATGCGTTTTCCAATAGGCTTGATACGGATTTTGCCATTCGCATCACAGATGTGTATCCAGATGGCAGGTCTATTTTGATGGCAAGGCACAGACACGGGTTAGACCGCGAAGATATGCTTGTTCCGGGAGTGCCTGACACTTTCAAAATCGGCCTTTGGAGCACCGCCAATGTTTTTAATGCGGGTCATAGAATACGCGTCATCATTAGTTCGTCCAACTATCCGAGATTTGAGAAGAACCCGAATACGGGAGCGCCGTTTATGCGGGATGACCCTGTGACTCTTGTCGCCGAAAATACCGTTTATCGTTCTCCGACACTGCCATCGCATCTTCTTCTGCCGATTGTGCCATTCGATACATCCTCTATTGTATCGAAAACCAAAATACCGAATGAAATAAAATTATCCTGTTCGCCGAATCCATTCAATTCCTCGTGTAAAATCACTTTATCCTATCATTCCAGCAATCCAAATTATAGTTCCAGCACTCTCGATTGTCATTCCCGTGAAAACGGGAATCCAGAAACTCAATACACAACTTCTTCTAGATTCCCAATCGAGTTGGGAATGACACCGCAACTTTCCTGTCATTCCTCCCGCCAAGGCGGGATGAATCCAGAAGGATGTGTGGATGTGAGGATATACGATTTGCGCGGGAATATTGTGTTAACGAATGCTGTAGGGGCGAGGTCACCTCGCCCAATGCAAAAGAGCACAGAAACCGTGCCCATACAAAACCGCACCCGCACATTCACATGGACACCCGATAAAAACATTGCATCGGGGATATAT
>JALTEE010000401.1 GCA_027007865.1 bacterium | reverse complement strand
TAATTACACGAAATTATTTTCCGCTATGTTCGAATTCGAAATGAACACCCAAAAAATCGCCCGAATAACTTTCCGGCAGCGGCGGCAGCGGTGAAGATGCAAGCACCGCCCGCAACGCAGACTGGTCTAAAAGTGAATTCCCCGATTTTTTCTCTATCTTTGCATCGGAAACTTTGCCATCGCGCTGAATACGGAAATAGATTGTCGTAGTCATTTTCCTGCCGCCGCGCAGCGGATTAAGCCAATTATTCGCCACCTTTGTCATTATCAAATTCAGATAAAAATCGTCGGAAAAATTCTGCCCTTCGATATCGATACTTGCACTGCCTCTGGCAAGATTCTTGTGCGGTTTGCTTTGTTTCGGCTTCGATTTCGGCTCATGCTTTTTCTTACGATGCTTTTTCTTCGCTTTTTTCTCAGTTTCGATGTGCGGCTTTTGCTGCGGCTCATTCTTCTTCGATTCTTCCTCTACTTTTGTTTTTGGCGGTTGAGGCGCAGCAATTATCTTCACAGAATAAACTTTTTGCGGAGGCTTCATCGGTGCGGAAAATGCCGAAGCGATATATATCAGCAGCAAAATCCCGATGTGAATGCCGAGCGATATGAAAAATGGTTTTCGCATATTGAACGATTGCACCGCTGCAAATTTTATATTAAAACTTCATCATTCCGCGCAGTTTTTCGAGTCTTTCGGCGACATCGCTATGAGTGATTTTTTCAAGTTTTCGAATCGAAAATCCTTCCACACAGAAACTTCCGACAACCGTTCCATTCGCCACCGCATTTTTGATAGTATCGTTAGAAATGTCGTTCTGACCCGCAATATATCCAATCATTCCGCCAGCGAAAGAATCTCCCGCACCCGTGGGGTCTGTAACATCGTCGGTTGGAAACGCAGGAAATAGGAATATTTCGTCACCGATTAGCGTCATCGAACCATAAGCGCCGCGTTTAACAACCAATATCTTCGGACCCATTTCCTGAACCTTTTTCGCTCCCGCCAGAGGAGAACGAATTCCTGTCAGCAGGCGAACTTCGAGTTCATTTATCACAGCCATATCTATCTGCTTGAAAACTTCGAGTAAAAGTTCCCGTTCACGTTCAATCCAAAAGTTCATAGTATCGACAGCGACAAATTTCGGCGATTTCATCTGGTCGAGAACTTGTAATTGAAGTTGCGGATGAATGTTCCCGAGAAAGAGAAACGGCGTATTTCTATATTTTTCTGGGAGTTTTGGCGAGAAATCTGCAAATACATTGAGTTGAGTATCGAGAGTTTCGGGGTCGCCAAAATCTTCGCCATATCTGCCACTCCAGCGAAATGTCTTGCCCTCTACGGCGTAAAGTCCCTCGACATCGATTCCTCTTCTGCTCAATTTATCAATGTGCTCGCTTGGGAAATCGCTCCCCACGACACCAACAAGTTTAACGGGTGTGAAAACGCTTGCCGCAACCGAAAAATATGTTGCAGAACCGCCGAGACCTTCGATGAGAGAACCTTTCGGTGTATAGACAGTATCCAGTGCAACCGAGCCGACAACGAGCAAACTCATAATTTTCTCCTCTTTGACTATTATTTAGATGCTTTCTGCAATTTATTCTAACTTGTTATAAGAGAACTACTTTTACCTCCAATTTTTGGATTTTTTACCTCCATGCCTAACTCATTGTGTTTCATAGTGATATATATTTCCTGTTCCCCCTCATCTGTCCCGACAGGGCGGGACACCTTCTCCCGAAGGGAGAAG
>JALTEE010000400.1 GCA_027007865.1 bacterium | reverse complement strand
ATAGGGGCGAGGTCGCCTCGCCCAATGCAAAAGGGCGCGGAAACCGCGCCCCTACAAAACGGCGCCCGCACATTCATCTGGACGCCCGACAAATCGACCCCATCGGGAATATATATTGTGAAAGCGCGAATGGAGAATGGACAACAAATGACAAAACGAATTGTGTATTTGAAATAGAATTCGAGCGAACAACAAGGAGCGACATTGTAGTGTTACAAAGCGTTATCAGCAACTCGATACACAACTACCTCTGGATTCCCAATCGAGTTGGGAATGACAATCGCGCCACAGCAAAATTGACGATTGCCCTTTGGCGTGCTACGAAGTCTCGCTCCTTGCTGTCGCCTAAATAAATTCGAGCCTAATGGTTTTACCTGTTATTCCAATACTCTATCCTATCATTCCAACACCTCAATTCTCATTCCCGCACTTTGTCTTGTCATTCTCGTGAAAGCGGGAATCCAGAAAGGGGAAATATACAATAATTTGCAGAGGAATGCCATTGTTGCGAAAACTGGTTTCATTCTGCCATTTTACTGTTGCATATTTGTCATCCTGCATTAGATTAGCATTATGCCGAAAGGAAAGCCGAAAACACCGTTGATGACGCAGTATCGTTCCATCAAGGAAAAATATCCCGATGCGATATTGTTTTTCAGAATGGGCGATTTTTATGAGATGTTCGATGACGATGCAAAAGTTGCATCGGAGATATTGGGAATTGCA
Organism: bacterium; assembly: GCA_027007865.1. Taxonomy (GTDB): domain Bacteria; phylum UBP14; class UBA6098; order B30-G16; family B30-G16; genus JAGHAI01. The sequence goes on along the minus strand of JALTEE010000400.1, from coordinate 1,022 downwards.
TTGACATCGCGAGACCACGGACTTAAAGAGCGAACACCTCTCGCAGGGGTTCCGCATCATTCTGCGGAACGGTATCTCGCAAAATTGCTGCGCGCAGGTTTTAAAGTCGCGATATGCGAGCAGATGGAAGACCCAAAACTCGCAAAGGGCATCGTCAAACGCGATGTCATCGAAGTGATGACGCCGGGAACTATAACCGTCGATGCCGGAGCAGAAACGCATAAAAACCAGTATCTCGTGGCAATTTTGCCTGAAAAGAATACCAACATAGTCGATATTTGTGCGATAGATGTTCTCGCTGGCGATTTCTTCGTCCAAAAAATCGAATTTAACGAATTTTTCGATGAAATCATGCGCCTTGAACCGTCGGAATTTCTTGTTCCCGATGATATTTCTGAAAATTTTCTGCAAATGTTGAAGGGGCATTTCCCAAAAATCCGCATTTCGCTTTTTGAGCCTTGGCATTTTGAGCGAAACAGCGCCGAACAAGTTCTGCTCGACCATTTCAAAATCGCTTCGCTCGAAGGTTTCGGTGAATTTTCCAGCGGTGAAATTTGCGTTGCCGGTGCCGTGTTAAAATATTTGCAGCAGTTGAAAAAGGGAGAACTACATCACATCGGTGCATTACGAAGTGCCGTTCGCGGAGATGTGATGCTGCTCGACGAAGCGACAGTGCGAAACCTCGAACTGATTTCATCCGTCGCGGATGGCTCGAAATACGGAACGCTGCTCTGGTCTCTCGACGAAACGATTACGCCGATGGGGGAAAGGTTGCTGCGCCGATGGATACTTTCGCCGCTCGTAGATGCGCAAAAAATTCGGCAGCGGCTCGAATCGGTGCAGACACTCATCGAAGTGGGACAGCTGCTAACACAACTTCGCGAATTGTTGTCGCGAATCGGCGATATGGAGCGCATCGCAGGAAAAGTCGGCAATCATCGCGCAAACCCACGAGATTTAATCGCACTGGCGAACGGATTGAAAATCGTGGCGAAACTGCGAAAGATGGACATCTTTTCATC
>JALTEE010000399.1 GCA_027007865.1 bacterium | reverse complement strand
ATATACGATATTAAAGAAATCGTTCAATACACCAATATCTTAGGTTTTCCAGAACTTTCAGATTGGAGACTAAAAGTTGGGGATGAGCTGATTGAATCGAAAAAACAGGATGAAAGATATGTCGGTTTGTCTCTTCTTTCCGCCACAGATTATAAGGATTTTAAAAATTTGCTCCTCCAAATTGCCGAAAATGACAGAGCAAGTGCAATGAGAGAATTGGCTTCGGAAATGCTGCAAAGTTATTCCGAACCATTCGACTATCGAAAATTCTGGTTGAATAAAAAACTAAATGAGATGTTTAACCTCGAATATGAAGATGAATATGATTATGATGAATATTTTTCAGAACTATATACTAAAAAGCAGTTTAAGTCTATGCTTCTCGATGCCAAACAAAAAATAATCGACTATGTATTAAACGGAATCAAAAACTCCAACATAAAGACAAAACCAACAATTATAAAAAATACTCATTCAAAACCGCACGAAATAGAAACAAAACAAAAAATAATACCTACAAACAAAAATGAAATTTCTCACACACAAATTCAATCGATACTTGCAGCATTCGGCAAAAAAGTAAAACAATACGATGTTTTTATAGCTTCAAATGATAGAAGCAAATCATATAATGGTATATCATTGGCTTCCCTATCAATCGAGGATTTGCCTGTAATCCCCGGAATACCGAAGGAAATAGTTAAAATAATAAAATTAATAGATATATTATGGATTTACAAAAATAGTTATATAGTTAGAGCAATGGAAATAGAGAAATCAACATCAATATACAGCGGATTATTACGACTTTCCGATTTGTCGGTATCGATACCTAACTTAAATATAGACTTATCAATAGTTATCCCGAAAGAGCGTGTTGAAAAATTGCTCTCCAACATCAAACGCCCGACTTTTGAGCATTTATATCGAATGGGAATATCCTATTGCACATTTGATGAAATTGTTTCGGTTTACTCCGAAATTGAAAAATTGCTTGCTATGAACATAAATGTTAATTTAGATTTGCCTTGGAAAACGATAAAGAAATAATAATTCAGGAGGTTCTACAATGCCACAACACATCATTCATGCGCCGCACGGCACAACACTTTCGTGCAAAGGCTGGCAGCAGGAAGCCGCTATGAGAATGCTGATGAATAATCTCGACCCTGCAAATGCCGAAGACCCTGATAATCTCATCGTATATGGCGGAACAGGAAAAGCCGCTCGCAACTGGGATTGCTACGACGCGATTATCCGCACACTCAAGGAATTGGAGAACGATGAAACATTGCTGGTGCAATCGGGGAAACCCGTCGGCGTCTTCAAAACGAGCGAATGGGCGCCGCGCGTGATTATCGCAAATTCCAATCTCGTGCCGCACTGGGCAAATTGGGAATATTTCAACGAACTCGACCGCAAAGGTTTGATTATGTATGGTCAGATGACAGCGGGAAGTTGGATTTATATCGGCACGCAGGGAATTTTGCAGGGGACTTATGAGACATTTGCCGCTGCGGGCAGGAAAAAGTTCGGCACAGATGATTTGCGCGGCAAGTTAATCGTCTCCGGCGGATGCGGTGGAATGTCCGGCGCACAGCCACTCGCCGCAACGATGAATAATGCGACATATCTCGCCGCAGAAGTCAGCCGTGAGCGCATCGAAAAGCGCCTCGCAACAAAATATCTCGACGAGATGGAGACGAACCTCGACAGCGCAATAGAAAAAGCACTTGAATATAAGTCGAAAGGCATTGCAAAGTCGATTGTGTGGTATGGTAATGTGGTAGATTTATTGCAGGCGTTGGTCGAGCGAAACATCACGCCCGATTTACTCACCGACCAGACATCTGCACACGACCCCTTAAATGGCTATGTTCCGCAGGGAATAAGTTATGAGCAGGCTCTCGAACTGCGAGCAAAAGACCCGAAGGAATACACTCGCCGTTCATACGAATCGATGGCAAAACATATTCGTCTGATGATAAAAATTCAGGAGCGCGGCGCAGAGACATTCGATTACGGGAACAATCTGCGCGGAAATGCGCTCGCTGGCGGATACATCGAGGAAAATGAAATCAAAACGGCAGATGGCAAATGGAAATATCCGGGGTTCACGCCAGCATACATTCGTCCACTTTTCTGCGAAGGACAGGGACCGTTCCGATGGGCGGCGCTTTCCGGCGACCCCGAAGATATTTTTACAATCGACGAAGAATTGATGAAACTTTTCCCCGAGAAAACGCACCTTCACCGCTGGCTGAAATTAGCCCGTGAGCGCGTCGCATTTCAGGGCTTGCCGACACGCATCTGTTGGCTCGGCTATGGCGAACGCGACAAAGCGGGACTTATGTTCAATCGTCTCGTCCGCGAAGGCAGAGTGAAAGCGCCCATCGTCATCGGGCGAGACCATCTCGATGGCGGCTCGGTGGCATCACCGAACCGCGAGACCGAAGATATGAAAGATGGCAGCGATGCGATTGCAGATTGGCCACTGCTGAATTTTGCCCTCAATGCTGTTTCCGGCGCATCGTGGGTATCGTTTCACCACGGCGGAGGCGTCGGAATCGGCTATTCATTACACGCAGGGCAAGTCATCGTCGCCGATGGCACGGAAATGATGGATAAGCGATTAAAACTCGTTCTGACAAACGACCCCGGCACAGGAATAATGCGCCACGCAGATGCCGGATACGAAAGCGCAATCGAGAATGCGAAAAAGTTGGGCGTAAAAATCCCGATGATGAAATAGCACAGTTGCAAAAAACAAACAAATCTTTAGTTTGAGGATGCGCCAATAGAATATGACATTTAATGAACTTATAAGATTACTCGAGCAAAATGGGTTCCGTATGATTAAAGAGAAGGGTTCTGTTAGATACTACTGGAAAGACGGTTGTATCAATTTAATTCGAGTAGATTATCACGGAAGGAAAGAAGTTCCGACAGGAACATTATATTCGATTATAAAGGCTGCAGGAATAAAAATTGGGGGTAAAAAATGATTCCGATAAAATACGATATTATAATCGAAGCCACAGAAGACCCGCTGTTCTTCACATTTTACTCACCCGACCTCGAAGGTTTCAGCGGCGTCGGTAATTCCGTAGAGGATTGCATATACAAGGCTATCCACGGCATTGAAGAACATATCGAAGAAATGAAAAAACTCGGGCTGCCGATTCCCAAAGAAAATAAAAAAGCACGAATCATCGTTTTAAACAGAGAGTTAGAGCGGGTTGCTGCGTAAATGTCGATTTTTTACAAAAATCCATTGCACAGGAATTATGCGCCACGCAGATGCCGGATACGAAAGCGCAATCGAGAATGCGAAAAAGTTGGGCGTAAAATCCCGATGATGAAATAATATTCAATAAAAAAATATCTCGGTGCGAAATAATACAAATTGCTTGATTTTCAATGTGCTACTCTTACGAGTTCTTGCGATGTTGCACTCTAATTCACATTGTCAAATCATAATTACACTTGACAATGCGTTCCTATGCCCTACTTTAATTTCTCATCGAAATCAAATTTTTATCTAAAAATATTTGGAGGATAATTATGTCAGTAATTCTTGATGGTAAACATTTGACTATTGAAGATGTTGTTTCCGTTGCGCGGCGCGGTGAAAAAGTTGAAGTTTCAAACGATGCTTGGAGGCGAATAAAAAAATGCCGCAGGATGCTCGACGAAAAGGTCGAAAAGCAAGAAGTTATGTATGGCGTTACAACAGGAATCGGAGAATTATCTGAAGTCGTTCTGAAACCCGAGCAGGTTAAGAAATTTCAGAAATACATCATATACTCACACGCAGCAGGCTACGGTGAACCGATGTCAATTGACGATGCTCGTGGCGCCATTCTTTCTCGAATAAATGTCCTATGCAACGGGCTCAGCGGCATTCGTCCCGAAGTTGTTCAGCAAATGGTTGAACTTCTCAACAGAGGCGTTACACCTGTTATGTTTCAGCACGGTAGTGTCGGCGCCTGCGGAGACCTATCCCCTATGTCTCAATTTGCTCTCGTTTTAATGGGCGAAGGCGAAGCGTTTTATCAGGGTGAACGACTTCCTGCCAAAGATGCGCTCAAACGCGCAGGATTAGAACCGATAGAATTTCTCGCAAGAGACGGTCTCGCCTGCATCAACGGCTCGAACTGCATCACTTCTATGGGCACAATGCAATTAAACGACATCGATAAATTATTAAAAAGCAGCGAAATTGCAGCAGCTATGACACTCGAAGTTCTCAACGCACAGATGAAATCGTTTGATGAACGCCTTCACAAGGCACGCGGTTATCCTGGCTCCGTAGAATGCGCATCAAACATCAGACGAATCACGGAAGGCTCGGAAATGCTTTACGGCGGCGCACTCGGCAAGAAAAAAGTTCAGGATGCTTACAGTCTACGCAGCACACCGCAGGTTGTCGGCGCAGCAAAGGACGCACTTAAATGGGCGAGAAAACAGTTCCTCATAGAACTAAACGGCGTAGGCGATAATCCACTATTTTTCCCCGATGACAACGAAGTTATACCTGGCGCAAATTTTCAAGGAACACCACTCGCATTTCCGCTCGAATTGATGGGCACAGCAACGACAACTATCGGCGTTCTCAGTGAGCGCAGAACAAATAGGTTGATGAATCACTATCTTTCCGCCGGTCTGCCTCCGTTTTTAACAAAAGGCGCTGGTATGATGAGCGGACTGATGCTAATTCAATATACGGCAGGAATGCTCATCGCAGAATGCCGTGTGCTCAGTCATCCCGCAGCAACGCTTTCTACACCCGCTGCTGCAGACCAAGAAGATTTCGTTTCGATGGGAATGACAACTGCTATTAAAACAAAGAAAATAATCGGGCACATAAGCGCAGTTATCGGCATCGAAATGATGGCGGCGGCACAGGCAATCGACTTCCGAAAACCGCACAAACCAGGGAAAGGCACGCAAGCCGCATACGAAATCATCCGCGAAAATGTAAAATTTTTAGACGAAGATAGACCGACTTGCTATGATAACAATACGATGGCGGAACTCGTGCAAAACGGAAAAATTCTAAACGCTGTCGAAGATGCGGTTGGAAAACTCGATTAAAATTATTCGACACACATATTATTCCCGACTTGATAAAAAAATCACGCGCCACGGAATACTTATGACAATCTATGCATGCAGCGAGAAAGCAATTTATCGTGTCATAAAGGAATGATGGTGAAACAAAGAAGACACGCCTATCGCGTTATTCTTTGGATACTTTTTCTTCTACATCTATTACAACACGGCGATTCACGCTTCTTCCTTCTGGTGTATTATCATCGCCAATTAAAACTCTCTCGAATTTTCCATTGCGAAAGCGCTCGATTTCATAAGGCTCTTTATCCCTGACGCCGCGGTAGGTTAAAGTCACATTATTTTTTTTGAGCCATTTATTCAAGGCTTCAGGAGAATCAAGGTTCAAAGTATATTGCAATAAATATTTAAACTTCGTCAATTCTTTTTTCGCTCGCGCTTCAGAAAGTTTCTGGTTGCGCATCGGAGTTCCGATTATGTCCGTGTGTCCTGTCAGTGTGACTTTCATTTCGTTTCCCTCCCTCTGCGCTTTTTCCTTAATGCGATTTGCAAAATCCTCCAATCTACTCTCGAGATATTTCGATTCGCTCACTGTCTCATCGAATGAAAACTGAACGAGGATTGCGGATTCGAATCGGTGTTCCCATTTTTCTACCATCACCCAAATAGGCTCGGATTGGACATTATATACTTGCCCGAACTGGTCTTCTAGAACGAGCATTACACGATATTTCCCCCGCGGGTCGATTAGGTTTCCGTTGTCATCTTTCCAATCCCATACGATCTGCGAGGGTGGCGGTCCATCACCTTTCGCAAATCTACGAATCGTATCGCCATTAACTTCATTTAATATGAATAAATTATATTTCTGAATCATCTCTGGGTTCGCCGTAGCTATGACGATAAGGTTTCTTCCCATATCCTCGGGAATTTTAAATCCCTTTGCGGCTTCGGCATTTTCAACGGGCTTGAAAATTATCGCTTCTGCTGATAACCATATTCTAACGATACCTTTATTGCCTTCGCCTGCAATGGCGAT
>JALTEE010000398.1 GCA_027007865.1 bacterium | reverse complement strand
ATTTTATTTTAATAATCCATTCAAATTTGGAAAACGAAACTGACAAAAATAAATGGCACAAGTAGCCAACTACCAATAACCAATCGAGGAGGCACAGCGATGTTCAATGCAAAATTAAATGTTCAAAAACCACAAAACGAACCGATTTTGTCATACGCACCGGGGAACCCGGAAACAAAGGCGCTAAAAGATGCGCTCGCCGAATTGAAAAGCACGGAAATTGAGATTCCGCTTATCATCGGTGGGAAAGAAATTCGCACGGGTAATTTTGGCGAATGCCGTCCACCACACGAGCATAGCCATTTGCTCGCCAAATATCACAAGGCGGGTGAAAAAGAAGTAAAGATAGCAATAGATGCAGCACTGGAGGCACGCAAAGAATGGGCGGAAATGCCGTGGGAAGCGAGATTGTCGGTATTTTTGAAGGCAGCGGAATTACTCGCCGGTCCTTATCGATATAAATTGAATGCTGCCACGATGCTTGCCCAAAGCAAAAATCCGTTTCAAACGGAAATAGACAGCGCTTGCGAACTCATCGATTTTCATCGATTTAATCCATACTATGCGATGCAAATATACGATGAACAGCCTGACAGCACACGCGGAGTATGGAATTATTGCGAATATCGTCCGCTCGAAGGATTTGTCTTCGCTGTTACGCCATTTAATTTCACGAGCATTGCCGGAAATCTGCCTACTGCTCCTGCTATGATGGGGAATGTCGTGCTGTGGAAACCCGCATCGAGTGCTGTGTTCAGCGCGTATTTTCTAATGAAAATGTGGCAGGAAGCGGGTTTGCCAGATGGGGTGATAAACTTTATCCCTGGTCCAGGCAGCAAAGTCGGTCCAAATGTAATGCTCGACCCGAACCTCGCAGGAATCCATTTCACTGGGAGCACCGCTACTTTCCAAAATATGTGGCGGACTATCGGAGAAAATATCGGCAATTACAAAACTTATCCACGCATAGTCGGTGAAACGGGCGGAAAAGATTTCGTGTTCGTTCACGAATCCGCAGATGCAGACGAAGTCGCGACTGCGATTGTTCGAGGCGCTTTCGAATACCAGGGGCAAAAATGTTCCGCTGCAAGCAGGGCATACATTCCAAAAAATCGATGGAACGAAATTCGCGAAAAAATTCTTGCACAAATGAAAACAATGAAGATGGGAACTGTCGAAGATTTTTCAAATTTCATAAATGCAGTGATAGACAGACCAGCGTTCAACAGCATCGCGGGATACATCGATTATGCGAAGGAATCACCCGATGCCGAAATCATCGTGGGCGGGAAATATGATGACAGCGAAGGATATTTCATGGAACCAACGATAAGTATCGCCAAGAAGCCCGATTTCAAAACTATGGGAGAGGAGATATTCGGTCCTGTTATAACAATTTATATTTATGATGAGAATGAATACGAAAAAGCATTGGAGTTGTGCGACAGGACAAGTCCGTATGCGCTCACGGGTTCAATTTTCGGCAGAGATAGAACCGCGATTAACAAAGCGGTCATCGCCCTTCGCAATTCGGCGGGAAATTTCTATATCAATGATAAACCGACAGGAGCGGTAGTAGGACAACAACCATTCGGTGGCTCTCGCGCATCGGGCACAAACGATAAGGCGGGAAGTAAGACAAATTTGATGAGATGGGTCAGCACGAGAACAATCAAAGAAACTTTCGTTTCGCCAAAGAACTATCGCTATCCATTTCTCGGATAGAAATGTCGTCGTGAACAATGAATAATGCTACCT
>JALTEE010000397.1 GCA_027007865.1 bacterium | reverse complement strand
CCGCCGGACTGCATCTGGCGGAAGAAGACGAACCACAGACCGACCAGGATCAAGAGTGGCGCCCACGAGAGCAGTGCCGTCATAAAACGCCCGTCCGACGGCTTCTCCACGTTGATCACGACGTGATGATTCCGGAGATCCTTGACGAGGTCGGGATAGCCGGGATCGTAGGTGTGCTCATCGTAGCGTGGTGTAGCCTTTCCCTTTTTCTGAGCAGCGGTCGTCCGAATGAAAATATCGTTGCCCTTGATCAGCACCTGGGCCACGTCACCGGAGGCGACGTTATCCAGGAACTCAGAAAAGGGGACCTCCTGGCTCGATGTCGAGTACCCCTGGAGCACCTGCCACACCAGCAGAATGCCAACCAGGATCACAATCCACATGAGAACGGTTCGAACAGTTTGATTCACGCGTTTCATCCCTCCAGGCCCGGCGCGGCGCCAGACCTCAGTGAGAACACATTTGGGTCATGATGCCTTCCTGGACGTCACGTCACATCACCGTCCAGGAGGCACAGCTCAGGCCGGTTGACAAAATCAGCGGTCTCACTGCCAAGCCCATACCCAACGAGATACCCGTCCGGAACCTGGCTGAAGAGCGCATACTTGGCTTCAAGATTGACGCTCCTGAGATCCGGCTTGTCAATCAAAGCGACCAGATCGATCGAAGCCGGTTTGAGCTGGCTCAAGTGCGTAATCAGGTAATTCTCCGTGATCCCCGTGTGAACGACATCCTTGAGGATCAGCACATGCTTTCCCTCGAGGTCGAAATGGGTTGCGTAGGTCAGGTTGACCACCTCTCCCCGCTCCCCGCGGTTCGTCGTCACATCGACCAGCTCGTAGGAAACGGGGAAACCGATCTCCCTGGCCAGATCGGTCAGGAGAAACGCAGCACCCTTCAAGATTCCGACGAGCACGACGTCTGAGCCATGAAAATCCCGGGTGATCTCTTCCGCCACCTCGTGAACACGTTGCGCAATCTGCTCCTTCGTATAGAGCACCTTGACCTGATTCATCGGTGCAGCACCTCCATGGTTGCATCACCCGAAATCCGTTGAAAATCCGATTCCCAAACTCCGGGAACCCAAACAATTGTATCACCTACGGTGACCAGCGGCCACGACCGGCGCAAGTGGCGTGGCAGCCGTGCGGCCAAGAGCCGGGAAAGGAGGTGAGGACCCCGTTTATCCGTGACGGTATCGTCCGGTTTGGGGGATCTGACTGTCACGGGCACGGCACGGGGAACGCGGTGGCGCCACCGGGCGGAAGGATCCTCCGGTGCCGTGGCCTCCCGGATCCGGATCGACCAACCGGGGAGTGGGAGTGCAACCTCCTCCCCTGGAGAAATGGTCACACTGTACGGCCCAGGCAGTACCGGCGGCTCCAGCCACAGGCGCCCGCGCACGGCATGGAGCACCCAGCGGCCTGCCAGCGTCACCGCACCCGCACCCTCGCTATCGAGCAGCTGACCAAGGGCTTTTGCCTGGCGCTGCGTGGCCCGTCCCAGCCCGGCACGAGCCACCTGCGCGTGAAGCCACCGGACCCGCAATGCGGGGTGCAGCACGGCAATCCGTTCGACCGGGACACCACCGTCCGGATCCCAAGGATCGATCCAGAGATCAGACCCATGCAGACGGGAACCCAGATACGCTTCATCGGCAGCAAGGGCCCCAGCCAGCTGCACGAGGTGTTTGCGAATCGCGGGAGACACCTCCTCAAGAGCCGGGAGAAGCCGGTTCCGGACGACGTTCCTCAAATGC
>JALTEE010000396.1 GCA_027007865.1 bacterium | reverse complement strand
TTCTTTCACAGCCTCATAAGTGGGCGGTGCGACAAAACTGGCTCGAGAAATTACATTATCACCGATTCGTTCTTGGAGATAGAACATTCTTTTGTTAACGATTTTTGCCGAAAGCCACATTTCACGGCGCTTCTTGCCATTTCTAAAAAGCCAGAACTCAAACATCTTTCCTTTTTCGCGGCGCTTACCTGGTATCTTAAAAGAAAGAATAACCCAATTTTCATACTTGAATTCGTCGATTGGGGCATACGGAACGGATGTCGTGATATATTTCCCTTCATATACCTGTCTACTGCAACCTGATAATATGAAAACTCCGGTTAATACTATAATTAAAAATGATACGATGATTATATTTTTTATTCTGAAATTCATAATTTTGCTCCATTAAAATTTTATTGTTTATCGCTGCCAATTTCATCGACAATTCCGACAATGCCAGCATCGGCAGGAATTTCCCGCTCCGGGATTGCCAGCGTGGCTTCTCGCGCCGATACCCAGAACACAATTTGTCCTTCCTGCGAACCGACACCATCGGCGGCAACAATCCGTTTCCCTATAGGCTGCAACTTATCATCCAACGGCTGAATAATATATAGTTTTACACCTTTAAGTTTCGGGTCCGATGCAGTGCAAAAGATTTTACCATCTATCCGCGCAAGTTTCATTCTAACCTACTTTAATGGCTAAACTAAAAAAGATATAGTTTCCCAGCAAGAAAAAACCGAGAATCGCAAGGGCGTCCCATCCGAGATAAAGAATACTCTTTCTCGACCGATATACCACACCCATAATAGCGACAGTGGTCAATATAATTGCAAAACAGGCTGTAATTATATGAACGCTTTGGAGTCCCGTAAAAATACTGTGTTTAGGCGTCAGAATTTCTAATATTGGAATAATCAACATATTGTATGTATTGCTGCCGAATAGGTTCGCCACAGCCATATTTACCGCTCCTATTCTATATGCGCTTATGGAAACCACAAGTTCGGGAAGAGATGTCACTATCGCAACAATAATCGTTCCCACAAAACTGTTGCCGAGTTGAAAGGATAATCTTCCGATGTGAAAAGTCGAACTGGCAATTCCCTTTGCAAAAGCAATTAGGGTTACTCCTGCAATTATTACAATTGTAGTCGCTATGCCGAATTTTATCAGCACATTTCGCAATTGGCGACGATTAGGCTTCCGTGTAAATTCTTCATCGGAAACCGTCGCTTGCTCGGAGCGAAATATTATTATCGTTCCCACTATCCAGGCAAGCAGGATAAGCGTGCTGAACAACCAGCCGAGATATTCCCCCTCTCCATCCGCAGAATTTTGAACAGCAAAGATTCCAGCGGCGGCGAGAGCCATAAGAAATACTCCTTGTGCAGCAGGTAAAATTTGCGTTGCACTAACCGACAACATAACGGGTCCTGGACCTTGAAGAAAATCGAGAATAGCAATGATGAACATATTGAACATATTGCTACCGAACACATTTCCTATACCGATGTCATTAACACCAGCGGCAGCAGCCGTTATTGCCGCAGATAGTTCGGGGACAGAAGTTATCGTGGCGAGCAATATAATTCCAACCCAGGAACTCGACAGACCTGTTATTTCCGCCAATTTATCGCCGAGTCTCGAAAGCCACGAACCAGCAAATACAATTACAACACCGATTATAAGTGTTCCGAGAAGCAATAAATGTGTCGATAAATGCGCTATACTGTTGAATAGTGAAATCATTGAATTCCCATAAATTGGAAAAT
>JALTEE010000395.1 GCA_027007865.1 bacterium | reverse complement strand
GTGTTACGGCAGCGGGTGTATGCGAATTGCTCGCGCTTAACAGAATTTGTCCATATGGAAGGGGTGAATAAACTATGATACCTGTCAAACAAGCATACAAAATAATGATGAATTCCGCAAAAATTTTAGGCGGAGAAAAAATATTGTTTAGCGATGCGGTCGGCAGAATTCTTTCGGAAGATGTTGTTTCCGATAGAGATTTGCCGCCGTTCGACCGCTCGATGCGCGACGGATATGCTTGCCGAAGAGCAGACATTGAAAACGAACTCGAAATTATCGAAACGATTCCCGCAGGATACGAACCGCAGCGTAAAATCGGCGAAAACCAATGCGCAAAAATTATGACGGGCGCAATCGTTCCCGAAGGCGCAAATTGCATCGCTATGCGGGAATTCGTCGAAGAAATCGGCGGCGATAAAATCCGCATCGCAAAACAGGACAGCGAAGATTACATTCATTTCCGCGGCGAAGATGTTCGCGCCGACGATGTCGTCATCCGCAGCGGAACGAAAATTCTTCCGCAGCATATCGGTATTCTCGCATCTGTGGGATGCACCAATGTAGTGGTTTCGGTTCGTCCACGAGTGGGAATTATCGTTACGGGAAACGAAATTGTGCAGCCTGAAATTATTCCAAAAATGTTCCAAATTCGCAACAGCAACGCATATCAATTGATGGCGCAAGCTTCTGCAATCGGCGCAGAAACAGAATACTATGGCATTGCCAAAGATGACGAAGAAATCCTCGAAGAAAAAATTTCTCGTGCATTCGCCGAAAATGATGTGGTAATCGTTTCCGGCGGAGTTTCTATGGGCGATTACGATTTTGTCCCGAAAATTGCGCAAAAAATCGGCGTGGAGAAAAAATTTCACAAAGTCGCAATCAAGCCGGGGAAGCCGACATTTTTTGGCACTTTCGGCGAAAAATATTTCTTCGGGTTGCCTGGAAATCCCGTTTCGACATTCGTCATCACCGAAAATTTCGTGAAGCCCTTTCTATATAAAACGATGGGCTACGATTATCATCCTATCGAATTAGACGGTGTTCTCGGAGCGGATATCGTTCGTGAGAAGACCGAGCGGGACGAATGGTTTCCCGTGAAATTGATGCCCGATGGAACAATAATGCCCGTGAAATACAATAATTCGGGGCATTTCGCCGCTCTTGCCGATGCCGATGCGATTCTCGGCGTCGAAAAAGGAGTGCACGAAGTTAAAAAAGGAACGACTGTCTATGTTAGACCGATTCGGTCGTGAAATAAATTATCTGCGGATTTCTGTTACCGACAGGTGCAATTTGAGATGCTATTACTGTATTCCGAAGGGAGAAGTCGAATTTTTCCCCGAGGAGAGATTGATTTCGAACGGCGAGATTGTTCGGATAGCGCGCATTGCAGCGGAACTCGGAATCGTAAAAATCAGATTGACAGGCGGCGAACCGCTCCTGCGAAAAAATATCGTAGAATTGGTAGGAGAACTCGCACGCATCGACGGCATAAACGACCTGTCTATGAGCACGAACGGAACGCTTTTGAAAAAGTTTGCGCGACCGCTCGCCGATGCGGGATTGATGCGCGTTAATGTGAGCCTCGATACGACCGATGCAAAACGATATGCAGAAATCACAGGGTTCGACAGACTGCACGATGTTATCGAAGGATTAGACGCTGCTGAAAAGGCGGGGCTTTTGCCAATCAAATTGAACTGCGTTGTGAAAAAATCCTCGTCCGAAGCAGATGCGCAAATGGTCGCAAAATTTGCG
>JALTEE010000394.1 GCA_027007865.1 bacterium | reverse complement strand
CTTAAAGCGGGAGTATCGAAGGGAACAGTCTCCAAAGCGTTGAATAAGAGCTGGAGCATATCGCCTGCGTTGCGAGAGAAAATTTTAAGAACGTGCGAAGAATTAGGATACAGAATGGATTGCAATATCCAAGATTTGATTCACAAAAGCAAAACAGGTGCGACACGAGATATAGGATTTGTCATCGTAGAAGTTGATTTTAGTGATCTTGCGTATGTTCAGCTATTGGACGGAATTGTAAAAGGAGTTGATGAACGTCATCTGAGATTGTCGCTGATAAAATTGTCGGGCAAGGAAGAAAAGATATTTGATTTGCCCCCTGTTCTGCGCGATAGGCGAGTCTCGGGTATTATCATTTCGGGAAGCTTGTCAGCGAAAACGATGGAACTGCTCGCTAAACTGGAAATTCCCTATGTGATTATAGGCAATTATAGCGAAGAAATATTGGGGCACGGATGCAACGTTGAGCTTGATATTAATTATATGATGTATAATCTTGTAGGCGCGTTAAAAAAGCAAAATAGAAGGCGAATCGCATATTATTATGAGATACCTGACAGTTTCTTCTTTCTCCAATGTCGAGATGCGCTGAAATCTTCTCTTAAGCTTCATCGATTGGAATATGACGAACGGCTGATGTATGCGGGAAAAGGCAAATATTTCGGATTATCACCGCAAATCATAGAGGATATAAAAAAAGATAATCCACCATTCGACAGCATAATTTGTATGGATCATAGAACATCATTGGATTTGAGTCATATTATCCTATTGGAAACATCAAGCAATAAACCCAAAAACATTGTTTTGGGTGTTCTTCGTTCATATGCTTATGAGCATTTGCCTGTTCCTACGATATATGTAGATGCTAATTTTGACCGTTTAGCGTTGGAAGGAATAAATTTACTCGACGATTTATTAAAGAGCGGAAGCAAAACAGAACCCAAAAGATTGCTAATTAAGCCAACGATAGAAGCTGAATTAAAGGAAAACGATACATTGATAAAACTCGGAGACATCGGCAATGATAACGATAAAACATAAACAGTTATCAGCTAAAATCGATGAGGCCAAAGGCGGTGATATAGTTCAGCTGGAATTTGAGCGTGAACATTTTCTAGATAAACGAGGGCTCCAAGGCTGGATAAAATCGGGCAAGAGAATTGACCCCGCTACCGAGGTTTTAGGTAATTTTTTTGACAATATTCGAGATAGAGAATTTACGGCTATCGAACATCGCGACAATAGAGTAACTTTGTCGATTGATATCGAGGGGATTATTATAAGAAAACAGATTAGCGTTTCGGAAAATACTCTTAAGTTTAGCGTGGAGGTTATTAACGAATCGCCGAAAATATCGCCCTTAATGCAAATTGAATTTTTTAATATGTTCTCAGGCGGACGTCTCAATGAACGCAAAGGAAAATTTACAGCTATTGTAAATAATGAAAACGAAATTGCGGACATACTGCTGCCTGAGAATTTCGGACAGCGATATGTTAAAGCGTATGATTATAAAAATAGCAAAATCATATTAGCGGATATTAATAAAAATTTATGGGTAACGATAGCAACTGATGGCAAAGTTGAAAAAGTTACATGTCTGATACAGGGCAATATTATAACACGAGGATTTAATTCGCGGAAATTTTCGCTAAAGCCCGGAGAAAAATTTTCGTTCAGCGAACAAATAACTATTAACAAAGGAAATATTTTAATAAACGGTGTGCTGGGAAGAGCAAAACAAACTGCTGTTCAAGCCATGGCAA
>JALTEE010000393.1 GCA_027007865.1 bacterium | reverse complement strand
TCATAATAGGCTCATAAACATCATCAGGCCCATACCTTGTAGCTGACAAAACAATCCTTGAAGTCCTCCAATCCTTAAGAAGCGTCCTCTCAATCCCTTTAAGCCAATGACCAGTCCTATACATCTCAGCATTTGACTCTCTATTAGCATTAAGCTGGCTCTCTCCAATAATATCATCCAGCGCAATCAAGTCAAAATGCTTCCCCTGTGATGTCCCACCAACAGAACCACACTTAATTGTCGGCTCCGTATGATGTCTTGTCCTATTCGGCATAGTAAGTTCCATAGAACCAAACGGCTTCTTAGGCACACACTCAGGATACAGCCACGCATAGAACTCATTCGAATCAATAATCCGCTCTGTAGCGTGCAAAAACGTTAAAGCCTCATCAAACACAGCATGATAAAGCCCAATCTGCAAATCCGGATTCCTTGTAATCTCCCACGCATTTGCCCCTGTAGTATTAATTGAAGTCTTATAATGCTTCCTCGGCATAAAACACGCATACTTAATTGCAGGCTCAAGCGCCATCTGCCTGGCATTAGCCACTGAAAGATGCAAATGCTCCGTCAACTTCTCAAATGGCCCATTATACCCCGCAATATATTTAAGGAAAAAGAACAATGATACAAGCCCAGCCTCTCTTAACAGCTCTCTAATTTCCTCATTATAGGTAGCCAGCGTCGGCGAGGACGCCTCGCTGGCGAGGTGACGAAGCAAAAGCTCTACGCTCTGCGAGTCGTGAGCAAAGGCGGGGGCGTCACGATGGGGAGAAATAAGGAATCGGGGGCGCTGACGCGCCCCGAGAGAGCGGAAAGAAGGGTCGGAAGAGAACTCCACCCTATTATTGAAAGTCGCATCACGTACAGCCCTCGGCTCAGCAAGGACTCCCGCACCGCGTTGCGCTTCTCTCACTTCGCCACGGCGCCGTCTTCGGCGCCTCTTTCTGCGGCGAAGCCGCAGGTAGTGAATTGTTTATTTATAGCCGATGATATATGCGAGAGAGGCTTTATATAGTGAGAATTAGAGATAGTCTTCTTCTGCGAGTTCTTTGATTGAGCTTGCATGCTTTACTCCTTTATTTGATGATAGAACTTCGCTCATTCCATTGAAGGTCTTTTCGAGATAGCCAGCAGGAAAGTTAAGGTTAATGAGCGGGTTCTGCTTCTCAGTTGGATTATTGTTTAGGTTATTAAGAGAGTGTAAGAGGTCCATTATGGAGAGCGCGGCTTTGTGCCGAAGGTCTTTACTTTCAGACTGATACATTTCTGCCTTGAAGACTTCCAGGGCAAGAGGGATTAGTTCGTCTGAAAGACGCTCATATATGAAGCGTTCAATTTGCGAGTTTAGGTCTTCTATTTGAATAGTCTCTTTCTCTTTTGCCTTTTTAGCCATTATAAGTTTATAGTAGTATTATAGTTAGTAGTTTGTCAAGTGTTCCTGTGAAAACGTCTTCGTTTTCACACTTCTTAGCGAATGTATCACAGTGATATATTGAGGTTTTTTGGTCATTTTTGTGAGTGTGGGGTACACCCCCCGTCAGAGTCATTTGCCATCTCATAGTGGGGTCTATATAATTGTTCTATAGACTCTGTCTATAGACTATAACCTATAAACTGCAATCAATAACCTACAACCTATAGATTATAACCTATTACCTATTAACAACAATTGCTCGTACATTAATATATAATAAAACCTATTCAATATATAACCTATAAACAATAAACGATAAACTACGAGTATCAATCGTCAACTGTCAAGTGGCAAG
>JALTEE010000392.1 GCA_027007865.1 bacterium | reverse complement strand
ATCGAATATAACAAAAACACAACAAAAAACGGCTGCTCTGAATGGGCAGCCGCTTTACTTTTTTCGGTATATTCCAATTTCCGCTATTTTACGAGCAACATCCTTCTGCTCAATATCGCATCACCGGCGGTTAGTTTATATAGATAAACTCCACTGGGAACATTCCTTCCGCTGTCATCGGTTCCGTTCCATACGATTGTATGTGCACCCGTTGCAAATTTGCTATTTGCTAATGTGCGCACCTTATGTCCGTTCAAATCGAATACATCAAGCGAAACATTCGCATCGGCAGGAAGAGCAAACGAAATTTTTGTCGATGCATTGAACGGGTTCGGCATATTTTGTCCGAGAGATAGAGCAGCTGGAATCTTCATACTTGGCTCATCTGTTTCGAGATAAGTTGCAGAAACAGTGATATAGAGTGTCCGCAATCCATAATACGAGAATGAATAGTGGTCAATTGTGCGCATATCGATATGTTCGTCTGTTAGTGGGTCGTATAAATCGAAATCGTATCCTGCATAAATCTGGTTCATACCCTGCGAGCCGTCTTCGCCGTCGGGATTGTGGTCCATAAGCCACGATATTACCACATCGCTTCCGCCTGATGCGCCTGTAATTTTGATTGTCCAGGTTTTAACATCGCCATCGTTCATAGAGCGCTTCACATCACGGAGTAGATATTGTCCATCACACCAGAACTTTGCAATGTCTGCGCCCGATGGTGGAGTTGGCGGTTCGGGTGCATCGTAGTAATAATCGAAGCCATCGGAAGCCGATTCGCGAGTTGCAAGATAATTCCACATATCGATTTGTGTGCCATTTTCTACCGATAGCCTGAATGTAAAGTCGGGCAATTCTGAGCCGGAAAGTGGCGCAAGTTCGCGAGCAAGCATAGGAACGATTCCACTATTATTCACGGGCAAAACACCGATTGCGCCTGGTTGCACAAGAACATAGAAACCCATATAAGGGTCAATATATCTGCCAGTTCCCGCAGGGAAACCTGGACTATAAGTTGCCCAGCCGAACGCTGTCAAATAATAGTAAATTGGATAAATCCCTGTGAAACTCGGGTCTGCCGTAATAACATCCCAATCGATTTTTGTGTTCACAGGATTGCCGACAAGATTCCAGCCGGGAAGCGAAGTAGCATAATATGGCAGCGTCATAACAAAGGAATTGTAATACGGAATTCCTTCCACATCGAATGTAACTTTGTCATACCAGGAAAACAGGTAATATCCTCGTCCTCGCTCGAATGTATCGGGAGTAGCATAAGTTCCGTGCTGTGCATCCCACGCGTAAATCTGCGAATTTGGCGGCTCGTTCGTGAATGGAACAATGTCATCAGAAAGCTGCACATAGATATTGTTCGGCGAAGCGTTCATCGGGAAAGATACTAAATTCCAACCTTTGTTCAATGCCGGCGAAATAACAATCGTAGCAGGATAGAATATTGGATTTCCGCCCTCGAATGTTATGGGAATATCAAACTCATAAGTTCCCGGTGAATTGATGCCAGCAGTATATACAGCAATTGTTGTGCAGGCGTTTGCGGGAATCGTAAGCGAAGGTGGCCCAACACCTATACCGGGAGGAATATCCCCACCCGGAACATCGATGGCATAGGCTTTATTCTGGTTCATAGACACGACCCAGAATTTTCCGTCGGCATCCATTTCCGCACCGGCGAGAGCATATCCACCCATCCAGCCGAATGAATATACATTCAAAATAACGCTCGTGTATGGGTCAAATTCTACGACATCGTTTGTCGTGTTGTTCAGCGCAACCATCACAGTTCTTCGACTGTGATTAAACGCTATACCGGCAATATTGTTCAACGACCACGCTGTAATGATTTCACCCGGTCTATCCCAAGACCTGCCCTTTATTTTATAGACCAAATTATCGTTCCATCCGCCGATATAGAACACATCTTCGGCAGCATCGTATGCGACACCTCGCTGGGAAGTTCCGTCCCAAATGCCATCGGGGTCGTAAATCGTATCGATAACTTCGCCCGTGGCGGGACTCCAACCATACAAATCATTGTCTCCACCGACATTAACCTGCCAGTTCATCGTGCCGTCATAGGTCATATCGCCTGGCCAAGAGCTTGCCGCCCAATTTGCACGCCAGGCAACACCGGTAGGAACTTTGCCCAGACCGAACTCGACATTCTGACTCGGTGAATATGTAAATACCGTGCTTACCCAAAAACTCCATTCCGTGAACATACCGACACAACCAAATCCCCAAGGAATGTCGATAGACGGGACAACGAGGTCGATAGAATCGACGACATCGCCGTAGGAAGTCGTCGCCATCGTTCGCATAAGTCCGCCTCGGGAAAGCGTGTAATCGGTATTATTTACACGCCCCTTCGATAATCTTTCCAGAACTTCATCTTTTGTTAAATTTCGTAACCTTGTTCCCACAAGGTCGGATACATCGGTTTCATCGGGGGTTGTTCGCAAGAGTGCGCCACCAGAACCAAACACGCCACCAACGGTAACATCTATTGGCTGGTCGTAAGGATTGCAGATTGTCAGATATGCAGTGTCTCCCTCGCCATATACGAGGTCTGCATAAAGACCCGTTTCAAAGTCGGGGTCGAAACTATACGGTAGCAAAGGAATGAACAAACCGCCTGTCGTATCTTGACCGACTGGAACAGTTACATAATTAGCCACATATCCATCGGCACTTCCGAAAACTTGGTTATATCCCACCGGAACATTGCATAGCAAGAAATGTCCGTAAGCATCGGCGTAAGTCGTTTCGCTTTCGCACGATACCATTGCGCCGGGCAATACAGAATATGTGTTTTCATCGTAGACATATCCTTCTACACAGCCCGTTGCAGGAGGCAGTGTCGGGAAAAATACATCATCGATATACCAGCCGTAATATGAACTAAATGAATCATCAGCACCCAGTCGGAAGCGGACATTAGTCGCTGTTCCTGCATAGGCAGTCAAATCGACTTCTTCGTAAAGCCATGCACCGCTTGCACCTGTGAAGGCAGGCTCTCCACCAATAGGGCTACCCCAACTTGTAGGAATTATATCGTCGTATCCGCCGGCGGGATATACAATATTCCAGGTAAATCCGCCATCTGTGGATACCGAAATATTCCCGCCATCGTATCCATCCTCGAAATCATACCAGCCATAGTATCCCATCGTCGTAAGCGATGTGGAAAAGGCTGATACATCGACAATCAATTGCCAATCGGCATCGTCAACATAATAGTTGTTTAAGTCTGTTCCCCAGCAATTGGTGCCCGAATACGCACTCGAAGGACCCGCAGTCGGCGTCCCCCATTCCCAACCGCCACCTGTTTCTGTAAAGCCTCCATCATCTGTTTCAAAATCGTAAGAATATGGTTCTGGATTGAGGAATATCGTATCCACAAAAGTTGTTTCGCCAGCAACCACATCGAACAATGCCGATGCGCCATCGCCATATCCTGGATTGCTCGCACCGACAGCATAAGTCCCCACATAAACATTGTCGAAAAAGTATCTGCCCGTAGCATCGGTTGTTGTTGTTGGTCCAAGTATGCTGAAAAGTTCGCAGTTTATTCCGGCATCCGCGCCGGGTGTATCTACGAGGTCGGCATATCCGACAATGTAGCCGATTGGAATGCGATGGAGGGTGAAATTGACAGTAACGGTATCGCCTTCGGCAATGGTAATTCCTGTTGTAGTATCTGTGTCCCACGCATGACCATTATATGCGGCAACACTATAAGTTCCGGGAGCAAGAATAAACTCATACGAACCATCGGTGGGAGTTATAGTCGATTGAACCATCGGACCATTCGTAGAAACGGTTACTCCGCTGTAATCGGTTTCGCCAAAAAGCATAACCGCACCTTTAATCACGCCGTAGTGCGCAAGCATTCCTTCGAGAGAAACATCGTCGAGATACCAGCCCGGATAATCTACACTCCCATCGGACTGCAAACGCCATCGAATAACAACATCCGTGCTGCCAGCATAAGCAGATAGGTCGATTGCCTCATTTCGCCAGGTCATATCGTGTCCAGTGTATGTAGCAAGCGTGCTCCAACTCGAACCACCATCGGTGGAAATATCGAGATAGCCATTATCCCAACTTGTTTCTATATCATACCAATGCCAAAACGATAAATATATCGGTGGGTCGAAGTATGAAAAATTGAGCGTCGGTGTCATCAATCTGTAATCAGCACTTGTGGCATAATCTCCAGCGAGAACAGTTGCCCATAGTTTGGTTCCGCTGTGCGCAGCACCCGGTCCCGATGTGGGAACTCCCCATTCCCATCCACCACCGCTTACGGAAAATCCGCCATTGCTCGTCTCGAAATCATAGTTGAACATTGTTGCAAACGGCAATTTTGTCAATGTGAAATCGACATCGACAGTTTCATCGACAGCGACAGTAATGCCGTATGTCGTGTCGGTTGTCCAGTGATAATCTTTGTATGCGGCGACATCGTAAGTTCCCGCAGAGACATTTATTTCATAGTATCCCGTTGCATCGCTATAATTGGAAGAGCCGCCAGGACCGATTGCTGTGGCGAGCACACCGCTGTGGTCTGTTTCGCCTGTGAGAGTGATATGACCGCGAATAACTCCGCCGGGGGGACGGTTCGGTGTGAACTTTATGGCGCTCGGACCAGGATTAATAGGCGCTGCGCCGTTCACGATTTCGGTAGCGGTTCCATAAGTTCCATCGAATAGATACTCCGTTCCGAGTGTTCCATCTTCGTTTTCCACACCGATAGTCGCATCGTCGAGACCTGTTGCATCCATAGTTTCATACTTAAATATCACTTCACCATTTCCCGCGACTTCATCGCAAATAGCAGGATTTACGAGAATTATCTCGACATTGTAATGGACGGAACCGCCCAATTCTCGCAAATTATAATACTCGATAAAAAATGTATCGCCATCGCTCGAAGTATAGTAATAAACATTGCCATCTACCATCGTTTGGTCGTCCCACAACGGCGCCAAAAGCGCATTCGGCGCAGGAGTATCGGGAATATTATTGTTGCTATAATCGTCAGTTCCTGGGTCAAGCCCGAAGGATGCCCAGCCGTTCGAGCATACCCAGAGCGTATTATAATCGTATCCATAATATCGGAAAATAAACGGTATAGAGACAGACGCTCTACCATCGTCAACACTTATTCCCAAATCCGTTCCGACGGTTGTAATATCTCGAAATACATTGTCGGGTGTTTCGGGATAAATATCTGTATTATCATAAGCAAAATATGGACCCTGAACAAAAAGTTCGAATGTATCGGAAAGTCCCATAGATGGCGGAACATAAGTATCCTGTGCAAGAAAATAGTATTTTGCGGAGTTCCAGGGATTTAATCCGGGAATATCTGCAGTATATGTTCCTCTGCCGTTGCCATCAATAGAAACTGTGGACATTGCTATACAGGTGTAACTTCCCGAATATCCTCCGCCCGTATTCACATCATAGCATAATTGCGCAGACGAAGGGCTGACACCGGTAACATCGTCGATGTATACGGTTTCAGGATAACTTATAGCAGATATCGGGAAAATTCTGTGATAGTATGAAATATGGTCGAATGTCGGTGGTGCAGGCTCGGAAATGTATAGTCCAACAGAAACAGAATCGATATACCAATAATTAGAGTTGTAATAACCATATTTAAATGCGACTTTGCAATTTCCCGTCAAAGGTGTTCCAAGATTATCGATACGAGTTTTAATGGTTGCAACCGCCGTTCCCGATGATGGTCCCATAACAAATACGGTTTCGGGATAGGTCAATCCGCCATCGACAGAAATTAAAGCGAGACAACTGCCCGCTTCTGTAACATAGTGATAGACCTGATGCCAAAACGAGAGAATAATCGAATCGGCGGCAGCGGTTCCATCGAAAGCGGGTGATATAAGCCAGTCATCTTGATAACCCGCTACGGAGCCATCGATTCTGGCGAGGCTGCTCCACCAATACCATGTCCCAGGCTGACCACCATCGGTAACTGTCCAAGAAACAGGAATCGATGTGTCGAAATTTTCGGGGCCGAGAAGATAACTGTCGGGCTGTGCAGATGCAGCCACAACAATTAACAAAACAAATAATGACAGGCGATACCACATATCGACCTACCTCCTGTAATTTTTTTTATTCAAAACATTTTAC
>JALTEE010000391.1 GCA_027007865.1 bacterium | reverse complement strand
CTGCAAAATAGATAAAATGTCATTGTCCAACTTTCCCGCCACGGCGGGACAGAACTATTGCTTTTACTGGATTCCCCGGTCAAGCGTGGGAATGACGACGAGGTTTTTTCTTTATTTTGCGGGACTCATAATTAGATAATAACTGTCGAGGTAAAATGAAACCATTTCTTATCACAATTTTATCATTTTCACTGTTTGTTTCAGTGATTTTTGCTCAGCCGAAATTTTTCAAGGATTCGGAGAAAAATCTTTTTCTATTTAATGACGATGGCAAAAAGCACACGACATTGCTCTATCTATCTTGCACAGGTGGAAAAGAAGAAGATATCGATACTTCGCGTATGGTCTTCGATTCGCTCGGTTGGAACATCGCTGTTTGTGCAAAGTCGAAAAATCACAGGGATTCTTCGCTAAACGAACAGGATATTCTAAATCTGATGGATGAATTGCTCACATTTCCTTCTGTGGATACATACAAAATCGTCGTCTATGGTTTTTCGGGTCAGGGAGCGCAGGCGCTTGGAACAGTGTTAAAATTTCCACTGAAATTTGCAGGTGTGATTACGCAGTGCGCACACCACGGAGATATTCAAAACCCCGACTGGAACAATGCAATCGGGCTGTCTGTGATTCTCGTAACGCGGGAGAACGATTGGAATCGCAGTTCAAATGAGCAGATGGCACAGATTTTCGATAAAAACGGTCTAAATGTAAAACTTATGGTAACTCCCGGCAAGCACGGCATCGGTAATGCGAGAGAACTCTTCGAAGAATGCAAGATTATGGATAAAATGATGGAATGATTACTCTCCTTTTTTCTCACGCTCCAGAATGTGAACATATTTTGGAAAATCGGCGATAATCTTTCCTGTTCCACGAACGACGCAAGTTAGTGGGTCTTCGACGACAAACACTGGCAGACCTGTTTCCTTACGGATTCGCTTTTCAAAGTTTCGCAGCATCGAGCCGCCACCCGTCATAACGATTCCTCTATCGACAATATCTGCGGCAAGTTCAGGCGGAGTTTGTTCGAGTGCATCGTGAACTGCCTGCATAATCGCCGTGATAGTTTCATCTATCGCTTCGCGGATTTCCTTCGAACTGACCTCGACGATTTTCGGCAATCCTTCAACGAGGTCTCTGCCTTTGACATCGATTTTCAATTCCTCATTGAGCGGGAATGCGCTGCCAATTTCCATTTTTACATATTCGGCGGTTTGTTCGCCGATGAGTAGATTATATTTTTTCCGCATATATGCGATAATCGAATCGTTCATTTCGTCGCCGGCGATGCGAATAGATGTGTTATTGACAATTCCCGATAGCGAAATCACTGCTATTTCCGATGTTCCGCCTCCGATGTCGATTACCATATTCCCTTTTGCTTCTTCGATTGGAACGCCGATGCCGATTGCCGCTGCCATCGGTTCATTTATAATGTGAACTTCTCTTGCCCCAGCGTTTTCGGCGGAATCCGATACGGCGCGGCGCTCGACTTCTGTGATTCCCGAAGGAACCGATATAACAATTCGCGGCTTGACGAGGAATCTCGTTTTTATCACCTTACGAATGAAGCCTCGCAGCATTTCACCTGTAATGTCAAAATCTACTATGACGCCATCTTTTAGCGGACGAATCGTTTTGATATGTCCGGGAGTTCTGCCAAGCATTTTTTTTGCTTCGCTGCCAATTGCAACAATTTTCTCTGTTTCCGTTTCGATTGCGACTACGCTCGGTTCGTCGAGAACGATACCGACACCTTTCAGCCAGACAAGTGTAT
>JALTEE010000390.1 GCA_027007865.1 bacterium | reverse complement strand
GTCTGTGCGGTGCGCGTCTGTATTTATTTTTTATTCTATCGCTTACTTTTTCCATTACATAGATAATAATAATCGCTGCGCGCAGTCGAATACAAATGTTTTAATCTTTTTGATGGTTATTTATATGAAAATAAAAAACATTGATTTTCAAAAATATTTCTATATTCTGTGTATATACTTGTTTTGATTGGAGAAGTTTTTTCCGGCGACCGTCTAATCGTTTTTGGAATTGTTCTGTAGCAAATATTATTCGATGGGAATATAAAGTAAGAAAATTCGATAAATGGATAATTTTTTTATAAACTCGGAGGCAACAAAATGAGCAGTTCGTTGTTGTGGGAAATATCGAAACCAGGTCGCATTGGAATAAATTTGCCAAAATCGGATGTTCCCGAAACCGACCCGACAAACCATCTTCCTGATGGGATGGTTCGTTTCAGCGGGAATGGTCTTCCCGAAGTATCCGAACCGCAAGTTGTTCGTCATTTTGTAGAACTTTCCACAAAAAATTATCATGTCGATAAAGGAATGTATCCGCTCGGTTCTTGCACGATGAAGTATAATCCGAAATCGAGCGAGCGTCTCGCCGCTCTGCCGGGGTTTGCATATCTCCATCCGTTTGTTCCCGAAGAATTTGCGCAGGGAGCGCTTGAGCTTATGCACCGTCTCGGCGAAATGCTGTGCAATATCGGCGGGCTTCATTCGATAACTATGCAGCCATCAGCGGGCGCTCACGGAGAATTTACAGGACTATCCACTATCCGTAGATACCACGAATCGCTTGGAAATCCGCGCAAAAAAGTCGTCATTCCCGATTCTTCTCACGGGACAAATCCTGCGTCCATCGTATTTTCGGGTTGGCAGCCAGTGGAGATAAAATCGGGTCCCGACGGATGCATCGATATCGAAGCGCTGAAACAGCACCTCGACGAAGACCTTGCAGCTCTTATGGTTACGAACCCGAATACACTGGGAATTTTCGAGAAAGATATAAAGGAAGTTGCGGCGATGCTGCATTCTGTCGGAGCGCAGTTATATATGGACGGAGCGAATATGAACGCATTGCTTGGCATTGTCCGACCCGGCGATGTCGGCGTTGATGCGTTACACTTTAATCTGCATAAAACATTTTCGACGCCTCACGGTGGAGGAGGTCCCGGTTCCGGACCCGTGGCGGTCAAAGAGCATCTCGCTCCGTTTTTGCCGAGGCCGGCTGTGGTTCGCACCGAAGACGGCGAATATCGTTTGAATTGGGATATGCCGCATTCGCTCGGTAAGATGAATGCTT
Organism: bacterium; assembly: GCA_027007865.1. Taxonomy (GTDB): domain Bacteria; phylum UBP14; class UBA6098; order B30-G16; family B30-G16; genus JAGHAI01. The sequence continues at coordinate 496 of JALTEE010000390.1, read as the reverse complement.
TCTGGGGCGCGTTCGGCGTGATGGTGAAGGCATTCGCATATATTTTGAATATGGGCGCCGAAGGATTGAGAAAAGTTGCGGAAGATGCCGTGCTGAACTCGAACTATATGATGGCGACGCTGAAAAATTATTACGAACTTCCATACGAAACGACGCCGATGCACGAATTCGTTCTCTGCGGCGAACCGCTGAAAAAGTTCGGCGTAAAAACGCTCGATGTGGCGAAGATGCTGCTCGATTTCGGATTTCACGCACCGACGATATATTTCCCGCTAATCGTGCACGAAGCGTTGATGATAGAGCCGACCGAAACGGAATCGCGCGAATCACTTGATGCGTTCATCGAAGCGATGATAAAAATTAGAAAAATTGCGGAAGAAAACCCCGATGCGCTGCACAATGCACCGATAAAAACTCCTGTCCGCCGGCTCGACGATGTCACTGCGAACAAACAGCCGATATTAAAATGGCAGGATATAAATATATAGATTTGAAT
>JALTEE010000389.1 GCA_027007865.1 bacterium | reverse complement strand
GTATTGATTTTTGAAAAGCAAATTTTGATTTTTCGAGGAGATATTTTATGAAAATTTTAATCACACTAATGTTATCCGTTTCGATACTGTTGGGACAATCGCTCACAGCACGGGACTGGCTCGATTATCGCGGCGCGAAAAGTGGATATTCACACTTTGAAAACCGCACTTGGATGTCGCTCGATTTCGGAGATTATTCCGCTGGAATGCTTTTTTGGGCGCAAGAGCCGCCGAAATACATCGAGGGGATGAGTAGCGATAGTTCTCGGGCATATCTCGCTCAATATTGGTTCAGTTTCTATACGCCAGCACTGGAACTCACAGCGGGAAGTTTTACACAGACGCTCGGGCAAGGACTTTTAATCGACCTATACGAACGACAGGACATTCAAATCGACCATCACTGCGACGGCGCAAATTTCATTCTGCGGCTGCCCTATACAGAATTTTCAGCATTCAACGGCATAGCGAGATGGGATGATAATGCGATTGTTCGCGGTGGACAAATGACATTTTCACCTTGGAAAACTCAAATCGGTGCTGAATATGCGAAAATTATCCCCCAAGAGCCTAATTATCCGCAGGAGCTCTTCGGTTTCTATGGCGGATTGAACCTCGATTATCTATCGCTCTGGGGCGAATATGGACACAAAATGCCCATTGGCGGACTCGAAAAGGAAGGGGAAGCGACATATCTTTCCGCAACCACGATGTTCAGCACATTTTCGTTATTGCTCGAATACAAAGACTATGATGAATTTGCTGTGCGAACAACACAGGTGCAATACAATAACCCGCCGACACTCGTCAAAGAACCATATTATACACTTCCGAGCAGACACTATCACGAGTTAAATCCGCGAGACGAAATCGGTTACGCTGCAACATTTGACGGCGAAATTTCTCCAATTTCCTGCGAGATATTTTACGGATATGCAAACAATCATAATAGCACGAGCAAATTCGAGCAAATATGGGGGGAACTAGAATATTTAAATGACGATGAAACCTTTACAGCAAAAGAAGCATTCGAATATAAAATAGATGGGAATGATGAGTATATCACTCCTATTGTCGATGTTATGTGGGAACCAGATTGGACGCTATTTGCGTTTAATATTATCGGAGAATTTCAGCCAGAAGACAGCATTAATAACTTTGCGGGGACATTTTCACTATCGTATTCACCATACGCGACACTCGGTTTCGAAGGCGGAACAATCGACGGCGAGAGTTTTGCACGGGGCTTTACCGACATCGATGTCGTGGATAAAACGAAAATCAGGCTCGGCTATGGCAAGCGCCCCGGTGGGTTCACCTGTTCGGGTGGAGTTTGCCGATACGAGGAGGCGTTTCAGGGCGCCGAAGCACAAATCATTATAACATACTAAACTATGCAAAAACGGAATGTAAAAGAAGCGGCGGATTTTTTACGGCGGGAAAACATTCTGCCCAAAATTTTTTTCGTGCTCGGTTCAGGCATCGATATTTCGCCTATCGCGGACAAAATGAGCAATTTAGTCGAGATTTCGACGGAAAATATTCCGCATTTCCCGAAGCCGACGGTTTCTGGACATAAAGGCAAATTCATTTTCGGCAATTTCGGCGATTTCCACTTCCCGACGGCGATTTTGTTCGGCAGAAAACATATTTATGAGGGAGATTTTTTTGCTCCGATGTTTGCATCGGAGGTGCTTGCACAGTTAGGAGCAAAAATCGGGGTTTTCACAAGTGCAGTAGGCGGTATTGACAAAAGATTATCCCCCGGTGACCTCGTTCTCCTTACGGAC
>JALTEE010000388.1 GCA_027007865.1 bacterium | reverse complement strand
CACTATTGATTTTACTACATTTTCTTAAAAGGAGAAAGCTGTGCCGACTATTATAGAACACGCAAAAGCGGGAGATGAAATACCCGAATTCAAAGATGTGGCGGAATTTGAGAAAATTCCCGTTGGGAAAGTCATTTCGGGTGTAGCAGATGGGAAAATTGTAATAACGAAGAACAATGTTCGTCCGCGAAAAATCCGCTCTGTCGGTATCGGTGGAGGACTTTCTATAAAAGTGAATGCGAACATCGGCACTTCGCAGGACAAAGCGGATATATCGAACGAATTGGCAAAGTTAAATGCCGCTGTTGAAGCAAAAGCCGATGCGGTGATGGATTTATCTACTGGTGGCGATTTAGTCGCTGTTAGAAAGGCCATTATAGAAAACAGTCCAATTCCACTCGGAACTGTGCCGATATACGAGACCACTGTCGCTCTGCGAACAGCGGAAAAGCCGATTATAAAAATGACCCCCGATGACCTGTTCGCGACAATCGAATCCCAAGCACAGCAGGGCGTGGATTTTATGACGGTTCACGCGGGATTGACCGCGAGAACTGTCGAAATGATTTTGCGCGGCGAGCGGATTATGAATGTAGTCAGCAGAGGAGGAGCATTCCTGTTCCAATGGATACACTATAATCAGCGAGAGAATCCACTATACGAGCATTTCGACAGATTGCTCGATATAGCGAAAAAATACGATATTACGCTTTCGCTCGGCGATGGAATGCGTCCGGGCGCAATCGCAGATGCGACGGATGCTCCACAAATCGAAGAACTTATCGTTCTCGGCGAACTCGTCCAGCGATGTCGAGATGCAGGAGTTCAAGCGATGGTGGAAGGTCCGGGGCATGTCCCGCTCCATCAAATCGAGACAAACATCAAATTGCAAAAAGCGCTGTGCAAAGATGCGCCGTTTTATGTTCTCGGTCCTGTTGTAACGGATGTTGCACCCGGATACGACCACATCACTTCTGCTATCGGCGGAGCGTGGGCTGCTTATTTTGGCGCCGATTTTTTATGCTATGTCACCAGAACAGAGCATCTTTCGCTGCCCGATGTGGAAGCGGTTCGCGAAGGCGTTATCGTAACGAAAATCGCCGCTCACGCCGCAGATGTCGCAAAGGGAATTCCTGCCGCAATCGAGTGGGATAACGAGATGTCGAAAGCGAGGTTTAATCTCGATTGGAAAAAGCAAATCGAACTTTCAATCGATTCGAGCAGAGCGCAAAATATTCGAAATGCACTACCGCCATCCGACGAGGATGTCTGCACGATGTGCGGAGAATATTGTGCGTTGAAGATGATTAGAGAAGCGCTGCCAAAAGTGAAGTAGTGAATTATTATAAGAGGATAATTTCTACAAAGTTATATTTGGAGGTTTTATGCGGACAAACCTTATAATATGGGAAGATGTGCTTTGGAACAATTTTTATCCGCTGACATTAACGCGTCCCGTGTTCGATTTACGCGTCGGATATTATACTTTCCGAGAGCGTGCGAAAAAATATTTTCCCGATGCAATCGAGGGCGCAATTTGTCGAAATGAGATGTATGAAGTAATGCAAGAACAAGGTGTCATTGTCGATGTAGACCAGATAAGCCCATCTATTCCAACGATTTTACTTTGCGGACGCACTTATTTTGATGAGAGGTCAATAAAATATATTAAAAGCGTGAAAACCCCCACAGTGTTCGTTTCGGAAAATATTCCTGTTGCACTGTATTTTCCCGCCGGCGACGATAGATGGCGCAAATTTTTTGGAAGAACATTCGATAGAGAACTTTATAGAAA
>JALTEE010000387.1 GCA_027007865.1 bacterium | reverse complement strand
AAAAAATGGTCTGTTCGCGCCGCCGCAATATTCCCAAACTCTTATTCTGTTGGAATGTCGAACATCGGTTTTATCACATTGTTCTCGCAAATGCACAATTATTTCCAACTTTTTCCGCAGCGATTTTTCCGCAATTCTGATGTCTCAATAGAGGGAAAAATGCCGCTGTCCGCATTTCCTATAATTGCTTCGTCTATCGCATACGAAATGGATTTTCTAAATCTTGTAAAGATGTTGCGCCGCAACGAAATACCCGTGAATTCGGAAGCTCGGAAGAACACAATTCTCATTGTCGGCGGTGCCGCACCGACAATAAATCCATATCCCATAGCGCATATCGCCGATGCAATATTTTTGGGACAGGGAGAAAATTTCATAGAAGAAATACTGCGTATTGTCGCAGAGAACCCGCCGGGGTTATCCCCGAAGAACGAACTTCTCGATGCACTTGCAGAAATTCCTGGCGTATGGGTTCCTGCAATCGATGAAAAAATTCCGATGCGCGCCATTCCCGACGATAGCGTGCCGCCATTTTCCACAATCGTATCGAGTTTTGCTGCGCTGCCGAATATGGCGCTCGTGCAAATTCAGCGTGGATGCCCTTTCCGATGCCCATTCTGCGCAACACCTATCATCTACAATCCATTTTTTAATTATCCCGCAGATGTGATAATCGCCCAACTCGAAAAGTGGAAAGGGAAAATATTTCGCGCAGGGCTTGTCGGTTCTGCAATTGCAGACCACCTCGAACTCGGCGAAATCATCGATTATTTGAACTCTCGAAAAATCGAGACCTACACATCGTCGCTGCGCCTCGATAGATTGAAATCGAAAATCGTTTCCGCTTTGAAACTATCGCGCCAAAAATCTCTAACATTTGCTCCTGAAACAGGTTCGGAAAAATTGAAAAAAATTATCGGGAAAAAAGTAGAACTTGACGATATCATTCGCGTTTCTCGGCAACTCGAACCATCAGAAATCAAACTATACTATATTTTGGGAATTCCGGGTGAAACGGACGACGATGCTGTCGCCATAGCCGATGATGTTAAAAAGATTTCTGCTGCACTGCCTAAAACCCACATCGTGATTTCGGCAAATGCTTTTATCCCAAAAAAAGGAACAATTTGGGGAAACGAGAAAATGGAATCACACAAAGTGCTTCTAAATCGTTTCAAACTAATTAGTGGGCAACTTAGCGGTTTTGCAAATATTCGTCTCGATGTGAATTATAAGCGCCGCAACAGGTTGCAGTGGCCATTGTCCTGTGGAGAAAGAGATGTCGCAGATGCGATGGCAACCGCAAAAAGCACATCAGAATTGGCAAATACTCTTCGTGAAATTGGATGGAATATCTAAAAATGTTTTATTTTAAATGAGTTCTGCAAAATAGCTCTGTAATGTCATTGCAAGGAGTCTCGCTCGAACAGGACGGCAACCCCTTTATTTACAATCAATAGAGATTGCTTTGTTTCATTCGCAACGACAAAATTTCTTATTTTGCAGAGGTCATAAAAACAAAGGAGATGCTATGATAAAATACTGCTCAACATAACTTTTTAGACACAAAAACAAATAGATGCCAAATAAAATATTGAAAATACTTAATCCGAACAGCTGCAACAAGTAGACCTCAGTGCTGCCCCCCATTACCATTGACCCGCTCATAAAAAACTTTTTACCTGGATACCATGTGCGTAAAGCGGACACATCGCAACAATTTAATCAATATAGAATCGGTTATAATGGTTTATATTTATAATCTTTTATTCTATCTTTTATCCATCTCCAATCAG
>JALTEE010000386.1 GCA_027007865.1 bacterium | reverse complement strand
TTCTTGCTCCTGCGGAATAAACCGCGAATTCCGCTCCATCATCTCTTTCCAATCTACAAGGTGGCCATCGAATTCGGGACCATCCACACAGGCGAATTTCGTTTTATCACCGACTGTTATTCGGCAAGAACCGCACATTCCCGTTCCATCGACCATTATCGTATTCAGGCTGACATAGGTTTTTACATCGAATTTTTTTGTGAGCGCACAGACAAATTTCATCATCGGGACTGGACCGATGGCGAGAACATAAGCAATGTCGCTCGCTTTTTCATCGAGAACATCTTTTAATTGGTCGGTGACAAAGCCTTTTCGTCCAAAAGTGCCATCGTCGGTTGTGATGTAAAATTCGTCGGAAAATTTCTCCAATCTGTCGCTCCAAAACAAGAGTTCTTTTGAACGCGACCCTTGAATTGTTATGGTATAATTTCCGTGCTCCTTTATTTTTCTCAATTCGGGAAAAACAACTGCTGTTCCAACTCCACCGCCAACACAGATTACTTCTCCGTTTTCTTTTTGCCCGTGTTCCGACGCAAGCCCGAGAGGGCCGACGAAATCGATAAGCGAATCTCCTGCATTCATCGTCGCAAGTTCCTCTGTGCTTTTCCCGACTTCCTGAAACACGATTGTAATTGTTCCTCTTTCACGGTCGAAATCTGCGATTGTAAGTGGTATTCGCTCACTGTATTCCTTCATCCGCAGAATTATAAATTGTCCGGGCTGTCCTTTGCGAGCAACAAGCGGAGCATCTATCTCCATAAGGTTTATCTGAGGTGCGAGAACCTCCTTGCGCAATATCTTATACATCGATGCCTCCTTAATATTTTTAGTAGCGTTATAATTGTGAAATATTTAATTTTATAATATAATTCTGCAAAATATTCTGTCAAGATAAAAACTATATGAATTTTGTATTTGCTAATTTTACCTTTGATATAAGATTTTTCTCTATTATATTATTTAAAATAATATATTTATAAACAGATATTGGAATTATTTTAGGAGCATAAAAATGAATAAAGTTGTAATATTGTTGACATTATTTTCAGCGGGATTTGTTTGGGCTGCACCGCCGGGTCCTTCTGCAGATTTATTTTTCCCGCCTGCTGCAACATGGTCGGGATGCTCGCTGCAAACTATTCAGATAGTTATCGTGGACGATTCGGATAATGTGGACCTTACGACTATCGATTTGGAAATAAACGGAACACATTTTCTATGGCCAGATGCCCATCTTTCATGGGATGGCGATTCTATACTTACTTTTACACCGACTGTGCCATTTTCCAACGGTATCACGGTAAATGTTATTCTTGACAGTACGGATGACGATGACGGTTGGCATTTGCAAGGTGCGCCGAGAAGTTGGGAGTTTTATATTGACCTCGACTATCCTTTTTTTGTGCCTGCCAGTCGCTATCCGCCACCGGATACGATTATCTGTTCCGATGTGGGAAGTCTCGCTATTATGGTAATGGACACGACATCCGGAATACCGTATGATGGCTTGTGTATGTGTTTTAACACATCGGCATCGGGATTTTTCTGCCCGTCTTCGCGCGGCTCCGGGCTTTGCTGGCAACCTTCTGCGGATACGAATATCGTATATCAAGACTCCGTCTTTTTCGTAAGATGGAGCGCTATAAGTTCCTGGTTTGCAGATGAAGATTCTATTGAGGTCTGTCTTCGCAAGGCTGTGGATAAAGTCGGCATCGATGTCGCCGACCCGACGGAGGTTTGCGGCAGCCATTGGTTCGATACCCTTGATGTGCAGCAGTGCTGGTCATTTTTGAAGGACTGTATCGGTCCTCGTGTTTTTCTCATATTTCCTAACAATGGCGACACAACGGCGTGCGATTCGATTGTAGTCGGATTTACCGATATCTCCGGCGTGGATACGATGCTCGTTCAGATTTCCGTTACCGGCGGAGGAATGCCGTATATAAACAGTTCCGCCTATTTCAATGCATCGTCGAACGGCGATACAGCATTCTATATCAGTGTTCTCCCCGAAGGTAATGTCGTCGCCAGAATAATGCGTGCCAGAGATAGAGCTGGCAACACATCTTCGTCGGGCTTTCCATCGTGGAGTTTCTATGTCGATAAGACAGCACCGGTCGTTTCATCTCCTCTCCCGCCGGATGGCGGCGTTGCTTCGTCGTCGTCGCCGAACATCTCTATTGCCATATCCGATGTGAGAACTGCTGTGAACCCGAATTCGATTGTATTCAATGTGGATGGAACTGATTATCCATATACACATCCCGCTGTCACTTGGGATGGCAGCAGAGCGAATTTCTCCTGCACCGCTGCCGGTCTGTCATTCTCCGACGGCGACACTGTGGATGTCTGTTTCACAAATGTCTGCGATGTCGTTCGCTCCGACAGATGCGGACCTAATTGTATAACCACGCCGTTCTGCTGGAGTTTTATTGTGGACCAGAGCGGTCCCAGCGTGGAACTCATTTTACCTCCCGACAGTGGTTATTCCGCCTGCACCGACCAAAACATCGTTCTTCATCTATGGGATGTCAGCGGTGTGGATTCCACCACAATAGTAATGACCGTCGAAGGAGTTGTTTATGATTCGATGGACCATCTTACATATCGAAACGACACGCTAACATTCACTCCAACAGTGCCGTGGACGGATGGTCAGGTTGTAAATTGGAGTCTCGACGCTGCGGAAGATTTTTTAAGCAATCCGCTTTCTGCACCGTTTTCCGGGATTTTTACAATCGATATTAGCCCGCCAAACGCACTGTTGATTACTCCGCCGTGTTGGACACATTTTGGTTCGGCAGGATTGACAGTCGAGTGGACACTTATGGATGCAGGCGCCGGTGTTGACCCAAACACTGCCGTTGCTACTGTAAAAGGATACGATTATTTTTACCCCGGTGGATTCTCTTGGGACGGCTCACATCTCGATTTCGATATTTCATCTACCGGACTTTCGTTCACCGATGGCGAGACGGTTTCCGTTTGCCTCGATATCGGCGATGCTGTGCCTGCGGAATTCTGCGGTCCGAACACAGATGATACTTGCACTTATTTCATTGCAGATTTGGCGGGACCTATCGCAGATATGGTCTATCCGCCTGATTCTGCTATAACCGCCTGCGCAAGTGGAGAAATTGCGATATGGGCATCCGATTTGAGCGGGCTCGACCAGACATCTGCGCAGGTGCGAATCGACGGAATACTATACAGTTGGGGTTCGCCGAGATTGTCGTGGAGTGCGGATACATTGATTTTTACACCCGCATCTCCATTTACGCACGGCGATACTGTTGCTGTGGAACTCGTTGCACTGGAAGACACGCTGGGCAATGGACTCTCGGGAACATACAATTGGTTTTTCATAGTCGATACCGAACCGCCGATTTTGACGGGATATTCGCCGCCGAACGACGGTGAAATTTCGAGCACATCGCCTACAATTCGCTTTTGGCTCGAAGATGAACCTGCTGGTGTGGACACTACATCAATAACGATAAGTATTAATGGAACGAACTATAATGTCGGCGATTTAGGGTGCAACTGGTCATCGGGGCAGGTTATTTTCAATTGCGGACTTGCTGGACTTTCATTTTCCGATGGCGATACTGTGGATGTCTGTTTCGTTTCCGCTTCGGATTTAGTTCCATCTTCCTTGTGCGGGCCGAATACAGCAAGTCCCGATTCGTGCTGGTTTTTCCGAATAGATTTATCAGGACCGAGCACAGATTTGCTTCTCCCTCTTGATGGAGCATATACATCGTGTGCAAACCAGCAAATTCAAATATATATCTACGATGACCAGGGAATTCTTCCCGAAAGCACCGCAATTCGCGTGAATAATGATACGCTTCGAGCGTGGCTCGGCGAAATAGCTGTCGTGAATGATACGGCATTTTACACGCCGTCTTCACCATTCAGCGATGGTGAGGTAGTTATCGTTCAGGTTGTTCACGCGACAGATTCGTTAGGGAACACTACCACAGGCGGTGATGTTTGGAGTTTCACCGTGGATTTGAGCGACCCTGTCTGGTATATGACCGACCCGTTGCCGGGCAGTTTCATCTCTGACCCCGCGCCTACGATTTCGTTGTGGCTTATAGATTCGATATCGGGTGTGGACCCATCCACATTTTCGCTGCGAATCGAGGGGAGTTCCTATGTCGGAATGCTGCCCGGAATTACATGGATAGACCCGAATTTTGAAGTTGACCTTGGAATGCTCGGATATTTTTTCGCCGATGGCGACACAATAGATTTCTGTATGGATTCTATTGCCGATATAGCGGTCTATTGCGGAGCGAACTGGCTCGTTCCTGACAGTTGCTGGCAATATTATGTAGATTTATCGGGACCTTCTGCACAGCTCGTCTATCCCGACGATGGCGTATTTTATGCGTGCGCATCGGGAACGATTGTTGTTGCGCTATCTGATAATTTCGGTGTAGTGGATTCTACAGTGCGTTTCTCTGTCGATGCGCACACATACAGCATTTCAGATGCAGAGATGTGGATTACTGCGGACACTATCTATTTTGTTCCGCCGATGCCATTCAGCGATGGCGATACTATATCCATTGAAGTTGTTGCCGCAGACGATTTCGCTGGGAATTCGATAACATCGGGCGGTCCGTGGCAATTTATTATGGATACATCAGGACCTTTGATAACATCGATTTTGCCATCCTGTGGCTCGGTGCTTTCCGATGCTGCGCCAACAATTGTCGCCACAGCCGAGGATGCCGGAATCGGTATCGATGAAGGTTCTGCGCTAGTCTGGGTTGCCGATAGTCTCGTTGTCGCCGGAGTCTCATATAATTCGCTCACTGGTGAGATTACTTTCGATGCCAGTGTTGCGGGAATGAGTTTTTCATCGGGTGACACTGTTTCTATATGTTTTTCCGCAGATGATTCTGTGAACACCGCATATTGCGGACCGAATACAGGCGATTCGTCCTGTTGTGCATATACTTTCGACCTCGCAGGTCCCATCGCTTCCGTAATAGAACCGCTTCCAGGCACTTTCTCGTCCTGCAGCGACCAAAACATTTTAATCGCTCTGTCCGACGATTACGGTGTTGCATATTCTTCTATCAATCTTAGAGTGAACGGCAGTAACTATACATTGTCAGATACGAATTTGTCGTATATCGGCGACAGCATTCTCGTGTTTTATCCGCCTGCACCGCTTCCGGAGGGCGATATCACTGTTATTCTTTGGGGAGTTACCGATGGCGGCGGAAACCCGCTTGTGGGCGATTCGCTTGTATTCACATTTACCACCGATTACACTCCGCCGTATATTACTTCTGCTCTGCCGTTGCCCGGTTCGATAATTTCCTCGCCATCGCCGATAATAACTGTCGATATTGCAGACGATGGCAGCGGAGTGCGGGATTCATCCATCACGATACGGCTTAATGGCGTGGGACTTACAATAGCCGATGGTTGTTTGACATGGGATGGCTCGACGGCGACGCTCGACCCATCGGGCTGCGGAATTTCATTCGACGATGGCGATACTGTCGAAGTTTGTGTTAGCGCAAGCGACCATCCCGATTATTGTTCGCCGAATGCGATGACCGATTCCTGCTGGCAGTTCTTCATATCTTCCAGCGGACCTGCTGTTGTCGTTGTGGAACCCACCGATGGACAAATTACCGCCTGCAACGACCAAAATATTTTCCTATATATCACCGATGGCAACGGTGTGGATGCATTGTCCATCCAGATGGTCGTGAACGGAGCAACATATACCACTGGAAATCCTGAACTCGCATTTTACAATGACACTCTGCATTTTGTTCCATCCACTAACTGGACAGATGGGGAAACTGTTGCTGTTCAGCTTGTTTCCGCCGACGATGTTTTGGGAACACCGAGTCCCGATGTTCCGCTGAATTGGAGTTTTGTTGTGGATTTGTCGCCGCCTTATGTATCGGGAATTAATCCTCCATCGGGAACGGGGTTTTCGGTATCCGATGCGAATATTGCAATTGCGCTGTTCGACGATATTTCGGGAGTAAATCCACTCAGCATTCAGGTTCGAGTTGGCACATCTGTGTATTCATATCCTGCGGGAGATATGGATTATTCAGATGATACGCTTCGTTTTTCGCTTTCCGGTCTTGGGTATACTCCCGCCGATGGTGAGAGCCTCCAGATTTGCCTGATATCCGCAAGTGACCAGCCCGATTTGTGTTTGCCAAATTCCATTTCCCCGTATTGTTTCTGCTATTATTTCGACTATCACGGTCCACAGGCGAACCTTTATTTCCCCGTAGATTCGCACTATGTAAGTTGCTGGGATACTTCTATTATCTGGACTGTATGGGACCCTGCCGGAGTCGATAGTGCGAGCATAGTCGTTAATATAGATGGTTCGAGTTGTGATTTGACATCGCCATTGCTATCTCTTTCGGGACCGTATCTCACATTCGACCCGGACAGTGATTTTGTCGAAGGGAGTTTGTTCCCCGTGGAAATCAGCGCTATCGGCGATGGTGTCGGCAATGTGGAAGGACCGCTTTACTGGTGGGTTGGCTTCGACACGACATCGCCAGTTATTTCTGACCCTGACCCGCCCGATGGCGGACTGGTAACACTTGCATCGCCCACTGTTTCAGTAGTGGCAACGGATAATGCTGCTGGCGTGTTCCCATCTTATTCTTTGTTTATCGTGAATGGAGTCGATACGCTCGCATATTACGATGGCGATGTAACTTGGGATGGCAGCAGGCTATATGCGGATTTTGCTGCTGGTGGAATCGTTCTGACTGGTGGCGATACAGTAGAAGTATGTGTTGTAGATGTTATGGATTCCGCATTTGTATGCGGTTTTAACACGGCGCCCGATTTTTGCTGGAGTTTCCGCGTCGATGAAGGCGGACCTTCTGCAATTTTGCTTTCACCACCGAATGGCTCGATAACATCGTGTGCGCAGGAAACACTGCTTATTCGTTTGCGAGACAACAATGGCGTGGATTGGGATTATACACGCATCACCGTCGATGGTATCGAATACCTTCGCACCGACCCACAGGTCAGCATTCTCGACGATTCTACTTTTGCATTTGTGCCAACTATGCCATTTACCGACGGCGATACAATCGAATTCTATGTCTCGCAGGCGGCAGACACGCTGGGACACATCACAACAACCTATACACATTGGAACATTTTCATAGATACTTCTCCACCTTATGCGCCGTGGGTCAGCATCCCAGACCACGCTTATCTCACGGAAACGCTGTGGCAATGCGTTCTTCTCGACGATGTGGCAGGAGTCGACACTGCTTCGATGACCATTACTGTGAATGGAACACCTGCTTCATTTAGGCTTTCGAGCGATACATTCACGGTTGATTTATCCGGCTTCTCGCTTTCCGATGGCGATACTGTTTCCATTTGCGTTTCTGCACTGGACCTTGTGAACTGGTGCCCGCCGAACGAATTCGATACTTGCTATACATATTTTGTAGATTATTCTGCGCCAACAGCAGAATTACTCTATCCATCGCCGGGTGCAATTTCTTCCTGTGCTAACCAGAACACTGTTTGGCGCATTGAGGATGTATTTTCTATAGATGAGGGCACAATTCTTGTCACCTATGAGGATGACACTTTTGGAATATCTGATTCGCGACTCGATTTTGAAGGCGACACACTCGTATTTTCTCCTCCTACTTTCAGTGATGGCGACACTGTGAGAGCAACTCTTATATCTGCATCCGATGATGCTGGAAACACTGGAACATTCGATATTTCAACCTGGTATGTTATCGACCTTTCTCCGCCATATCTTGTCTCATCGATACCCGCAGATGGCGCTATTATTGCCGATGGTTCGCCAGAAATATGGCTCGACATAGACGACGACATCGCCGGCATCGACCCCGCTTCGATAGTTATCACAATCGATGGCGATACCGTTGCTTTCCTGTGGGATGCTGATGTTGCACACATTTTTTGCGATTCGCTCGGAATTACATTCAGTGATGGCGACACAGTTGAGATTTGTATTTCCGCATCGGATGCACCCGATATTTGCACGCCAAACGCTATGTCCGACACTTGCATAACATTCTCTGTCAATTTGTCGGGTCCTTCAGCCACAATAATAGCGCCTTCGCCGAATTCATTTGTCGCCTGTGGTGAGGGTGAACAGCAAATTATAATGACGATTTTCGATATTGATGGCATAGTGGATTCCACGATTGCCCTTATTGTTGATGGAGACACCCTCACTATATCGTCGCCGCTTATCGTTTTTGAGGGTGACACTCTATCATATACTCCGTCTACACCGTGGCTCGATGGCGATACAATAAATTGCGCCCTCATTTCTGTTGAAGATTCACTTGGAAACGGTCTCGCATCGCCTGTTTCGTGGTCATTTATCATAGATTTATCTCCGCCCATTTTTACCTCTCCCGACCCTCCCGATGGAGGCACTGTTCCTGATTTATCTGCTGGAATATCATTAAATATAAACGATATTCTTAGTGGTGTGGATAGTTCGAGTATTATGATATGGATTGAGGGCGAAATAGATACTTACTCGCTCGGGAGTGGAATTGTCTGGGATGGGATGAGGGCAACAGTCCCAGAATCTTTGCTACACGCTCTTGGAGGAATTATAACGGTTTGTGCTGCTGCTGCCGATAACCCGAATTTTTGCGATGCAAATTCCGATACATTTTGTTGGAGTTTCACTCTTGCAGGTGAAGGACCAACTGCTAATGCTATTGTTCCAGCAGATGGACAGATAATTTCCTGCGGACTGGGAGAACAATCGCTTTCCATTTATCTTCACGACGACGATGGAGTCGATGAGGGCAGCATCGTTCTCGATGTCGATGGAATTTCTGTATCATTCACATATAGCGATGATACCCTTCGCCATTCCCCCTCAGTTCCCTGGAATGACGGCGACACAGTTCGCGTAACTCTCACTGCGAACGACCTTCTCAGTAATGCGATGTCCTCTCCACTGGAATATTTTTTCATTATTGATACAACTGCGCCGATTGCGATAAATCCCGTTCCCGCTATGGGTGCTGCAATTGTGGAGACATCACCGGTTATATCGGTTTTACTAACGGATTCTATTGCCGGTGTGGATGAATCGACCATTAGCCTAATTATTGAGGGTGACACTCTGACTCTTGATTCTGCGGGTATTTTTTATGATGGTGATAGCCTCATTCTCGATTGTTCTGCTGCTGGATATACTTTCGCATTTGGAGATACAATTAACATTTGCATTTCGGCAAACGACCTTGCAGAAATATGCGGCGCAAATGAGATGATGCCATTCTGCTGGTGGTTCCATATTCCCGAATGTATTATGAGTGAAATAGTCGCGCCGCCCGATGGTGCAATTACATCGTGCATAAACCAAGAAATTTACATTCTTGTTCCCACGACCGCGGCTATAGATTCGATTGCCCTCATTGTCGATGGCGATACGCTGGGATTAAGCGAATTAACGATAATGGGTGATACAATGGTCTATGCGCCATCTTCGCCATTTTCCAGCGGCGATACCGTTGTATTTACTTTACTTGGCGGAACAGATGCGCTTGGTGTTCCGATTTGCTCTGGTATAGAATCGGAATTTATTGTAGATAGTGACCCACCAATTGCGTATTCGCCCGAACCCACGCCAGGAAGCGATGTGGCAGAACCATCGCCAATCATTTCGATTATAATAGATGATTCAATAGCCGGTATAGATACGACATCGATTGCCCTCATTGTGAATGGTGATACCCTCACTCTCGATTCTGCTGGTGTAACTTATGCAGGTGATACCCTCATTGTCGATTGCGCAACAGCAGGAATTTCATTTTCATCGGGCGATATGGTCTCGGTGTGCGCAATTGCTGCGGATAATCCCGATTTGTGCCCATCGAATGTGATGACACCATTTTGCTGGGGATTCACAGTAACTTTTGAAGGACCATCCGCAACGCTTTTGTTTCCGCCAGAAGAATCATATGTTGCCTGCGATGATACGATGTTGTTAATTTATCTGACCGACCCTGATACTATCGATGAAAGCACAATCGAATTGATAGTAGATGGAATAACTTATACAATCGATTCCGCTGCCCTCGATTACAGCAACGATACCCTCATTTATTTCCTCACGCCTTCATCGGATGGCGATACTGTATCATATATTCTTTCTGCGGCGTTCGATATGCTCGGAAATCCCCTCGCGATGCCACTTTCAGGATGGTTTATCTGGGATTTACTGCCGCCATATCTCGAAAATTGGGGACCGACAAGCACGACAGATACATCGCCACTGCTCTGGTTTATAATTGGCGATTCCGCAAGCGGCGTGGATTGGAGCACATTTACAATTACAATTGCTACTTCGATATATGACACATCTTCGTCGGCAGTTTGGCTTTCGGATGACACTATATACTTCGATTGCAGCACGGCGGGTATCGTATTTGCAATCGGGGATACAACGCTCTGCCTTCAAATTCAAGATACGCCCGATTTTTGCGCAGCGCACATTTTAGATACTTGTGTAACGCTCACGATAACGCCCTCGGGCGAAGGTCCTAATGCGACGCTTCTATCTCCAAATGATAGCGCTATCGTATCCTGCACTGGCGGAAACATAAAGATGCTACTCACAGACAGCGATGGCATTCTATCCGATTCCGCCGGTATCTTAATTGGAGACACTTTGCGACTCGTCTTTGCTGATTCCCCCGCCGGACTCAATGTCATCGGAGACACAGTATTTTTCGACGCTCATGGAATGTTCTCAGATGGAGACACTGTGCGGTTCTCGCCTGTGGGATGCGACATTTATTTCAATCCTGTCGCTGAACATTATTGGACTTTAATTATTGATACTGAATCGCCCTCATTCGCAATTCTATCGCCCTCATTTTCGCCTGTGATGAATGCGCTTACCCTCATTAAACTATCGATAGAGGACAATATCGCAGGTGTTGACGCCGATTCCATTACGGCAACACTCATTACATCGCGCGGAAATTTCCTTTTAACACTCGATTCTGCTGGTGTTCACTGGAATGGTGATACCTTCACAATAAACCCCGATGAATACAACGGCGGTGCTCCTTGGACACCGACAGACGATTCGATACTTATATATTTCCACGAACGAGAAACGATTTTCGTCGCAATAAGTGCTTGTGACAGCGCTACGATATGCGGAGAAAATTGTGGGGAAGATACATTTATGTTTTACACTGGCGATGATGACACATTGCCACCCGAATTGCTCGGTTGGCAGCCGGATTCGGTAATTGCTGGCGAAATATTCGATTTGA
Organism: bacterium; assembly: GCA_027007865.1. Classification (GTDB taxonomy): domain Bacteria; phylum UBP14; class UBA6098; order B30-G16; family B30-G16; genus JAGHAI01. Next base: position 6,914 of record JALTEE010000386.1, on the reverse strand, counting down.
CAGCATTTTTCACCGATTCATCGGGTCTCGGTCCGTGCTGTTTTGCCATCATCGATGGAGAAACAATTTCAGTTGCCCTCGATTCTCTCGGCGGCACCCTCATCGCGGAAATCTATGAGATAACTGCGCCCTCATTCGGAGAAACATTGTGGGTAGAAATCCATATATGCGATGGCGATTACGATCTTGAAATGGCGGAAGACATATCGGATACGGTTTATTTAGTTCCTATCGTGCCATTTGCTGGTGCAGGTCCGACGGTGCAATTTATCCAGCCGCAGAATGGCGAATATACATCCTGTGCCGACGGTCCCATTATCGCTTTATTCGCCGACAGTGATGGTATAGATTACAGTAGTGCTATATTTGTTGCTGGGAGTGAAACACTCGACATCGTGTGGCGAGGCGATACCGCGTATCTTATGCCCACAGAACCATGGAACAGCGGAGATGTAGTAAATGCGGAACTTATATATGCACAAGATTTGCTTGGAAACCCAGCGGAAACCATCTCTGTGTCATTCACAGTCGATACTGTTGCTCCCGAAATATCTCTTTTGTCTCCCGATGAGGGCATAATCTCCGGAAATGAGATTGCTCAATTCGATGTCGAAGATGCTCTTTCTGGTGTAGGCACAGTTTTTGCGGTAATCGGTGGAGATACGATTATGCTCAATGCAGCCTCGCCCGAATTTTCTCTATCCGGCTATGGAACTCCCGGCGAAAGCCTTTCGGTTGAAATAATCGCTTGCGATGGCGCATTATACTGCGGAGCGAATTGCGCATCTGAAAATTTCTCATTTCTGCCAGCGCCAGAAACGGATTGTGATGCCTATCCAATTCCATTTACCCCCAACGGAGATGGCAAAAATGACAGAGCATATTTCGATTTTCCTGAAATGGCGAAGGAAGGTGCAATCGTATCCATATTGACCCCCGATGGCGTTTTAGTGCGCAAAATAGACCTTTCACCATCGCTGCCGCAGACGGAATCATACTGGGATGGCACTCGAAGGAATGGAACGCAAGCACCTCCCGGAATATATATATACCTTATCACGAGAAATGGCGAAGTGCTGTGCAAAGGAACAATCGTTCTCGCGAGATGATATGATATGTTTTACAATCGGAAAATATCCTTGCTATTTCTTGTTTTTGCTTTTTTTGCATCGACCCAAATCGTGTCGGGGTGGGATTTCGGCGATGTTGTGATAAATGAATTGATGTGGATGGGGACATCGCACAGCGTCTATGATGAATATCTTGAACTGCGCAATTTTTCCGACAGCACGGTGGATTTCTTCGCTACACCGTGGGCGATATATAAGAATGGCTCGCCGATGCTGCTCATCGATGAGGGTATACTTTCTGCAAATGGATATTTCTTGATTTCGCGGCTCGACACTCTTTCATCTGCTCTCGGAATTATGCCCGACATAATTTCGCCAGACCTCGTGCTTAACAATTCCGATGTGCAATACGCACTTTATGCAGGCAGCAATGATACGCACGCACTTCTCGATATTGCTGATGATGGCTCTGGAACACCGCTTGCGGGAAGATATGGCGGGTTCGCTGGTGGTGTTTTTTGGTCTATGGAACGAAACGACCCGCCCGGAAATGGAACGATTGCTGAAAACTGGCATAATGCTTGTTTATCGATAAATTTCGATTCGGGTTCAATCGAACGGGGAACACCGAAAGCAGAAAATTTCAAAAATTCTCCGCCACACTGGGATGAAGTCATTTCACCGGAAATTGCGTTCGATGATTCCGCAATAACTTTTGCTCTTCTCAATTGCAGCGATTCGGATGGAATTCCCGATTCGCTCGAAGTTATTCTCGTCTGGCAAAAGTCTGGTGAGCCGCTTCCCGTATACACTACGACTATTTATGGTATATCATCTAGCGACACGGTATCCATCGTCATCCCCCCTAACTACACCGACCCTGCGCGAGAATATGACTGGGGGATAACACTCGACGATGGTTCGGATACGATATATTCGGCAGGTTCACTTTTTGTTCATTTTAACAAGATGGATTTCGTTATCGACGAACTTTCCTGGGGTGGTTCATATAGCAGCAGCGCTGACGAATGGCTCGAACTATTTTGCGCAAAAGACGATACGATTTTCTTTTCGCAAACTCCGTTTTATCTTTGGCGCATCGCGGCTGGTGGTGCATTAACTCTTGCCTTAACTCTCGATGACGGCTCGATTGCACCGGGAGAGCGAATTTTAATCAAACGGCTTCCAGCGGGCGACCCGCAAACCGCTGTGGTAGCGGTGCCGGACAATGTTGTTCCATCATTATCATTTCCCGATGGGCGCGTATTTGCCGCATTGAGCGACACTCCCGATACGAACTTTTTCGTGGATATTGCCGGCGATGGTGGTTTCGCGCCAGCGGGAACAATTTCATTCGAGGACAGCATCTGGGCAACAATGGCGCGTATTCATCCGCTCACAAATGGCTCTATGCCATCATCCTGGCGAACAAGCACGGTGTCCATCGGATTTATCGACAGCGTTCTCGACAGAGGAACTCCCGGCAGCGAGGATGTTTATAACGCGCCACCTGTTCTCGTATTTTCGGACACACTTTCGATATTCGAGCCAGATACCGGCACAAGAGACACTGTTTTTACATTTCGTATCGTCTATTCCGATATGGATGGCGACCCACCTGCTCCCGCAGTTCTGCTGCTCGACACGAATAATGATGGAAATTGGAACGACGCCGAAATTTTCCCTATGTCTATCGAAGACGGTGATGATTTTGTATCCGGTGTCTTGCTTCGCTGTGATATTTCTCATCTTGCGCCGACATTAAACGGTGAAAGATTTTCGTTTCGAGCAAGCGACGGACTCGTAACAACTGCATTTCCAATTCCCGCGCAGTGCGGTCCAATCGTATTACCCACTGCTGGAATCGAATTGTCGTCAGATTTTTGGCACACCGACACATTATATCAGCGGCGAGACCGTATCGCTATGAGTTCTCCAATCGAACTTCGCAACACGGGCGACTTGTCTGCGGAAATTAGATTAAAAATTGCTCGCGAAGACACTTTCGAATACGATTGTTGCGCATCGCCCTGCGAAGGCGGCTGGCGCGCTGTGTGCGATACAGCCGACCTGTTCTGCAACAAATATATTCTATCTGCAATTTTCCTTGAGGCTGGCATCATTCCCGACTCGACCTGGTTCGACGAATTCGGCAACGACGATTGCCTGCGAACCGACCGCTATATTCTCGCAAGAGGCGATACATTAGGTTTTGCAGGAACATCGGCAGCGCAAAACATCCAGCCTGATGAAAGCGTAAATTTGTGGTTCCTGTTAAATTTGCCTCACTTTTCCGTCGGCGAGCATTCCGAAGAAGACCACATAATATTGCTCGAACTATATTGCGTTGTGAAACTGCCGTAAAAAATTTAGTGTTTCTGACCGCTGATTTTCTTTTCGCTTGCAAAAATTCTCAAAAACCTTAAAATTGCAAACTATGCTGAAAGTCTATCGAACATTGCGACCATATTTGACCGGCAATTTATGGCGTTTCCTTTTCGGGATAAGTATGTTAATACTGGTCGATTCTTTTCAACTATTTATTCCGCTCGTGATAAGGCGCGCCTTCGATGCGCTGTCGTTCGGCAATGCAACATCGACGATGCTGCTTAAATTGGCTGCGATAATTTTATTGCTCGCAATCGGTGTGATTATTACCCGTTTTTTGTGGCGGTATCTTATAATCGGTATATCGCGCAAAATGGAGCGCCGATTGCGCAAAGCATTTTATTCGCATTTATTGACGCTTTCTCCGGGCTGGTTCGCTGACCACAAAGTCGGCGATTTGATGGCTCTTGCTACAAATGACCTCGACGCAGTCCGAATGATGATGGGTATCGGAACCGTCGCTTTCGTCGATATGTTGTTTTTAATGGTGACATCGCTCACAATGATGGTGTATCTCAATCCCGGATTGACGCTATATGTTGTTCTCCCGTTGCCAATACTTTCTATTGTGGTGGGCTTTATCGGAAGACTTATGTTTCGCAGGTTTCGACTCGTGCAGGAAAGTTTTGCAAAGATGACCGATTTCGTCCGGGAAATTATTTCGGGAATAAGGATAATAAAAAGTTATGCGCGAGAAGATTCTGAGACGAAACGCTTTTCGAAAGTCAGTATCGACTATGTTCGCAAAAATCTGCGAATGGTAATTATCCAAGGGATGTTCGAGCCTCTTATCGGACTCGTTATCGGGCTTTCGTTTGCACTTGTGCTGTTTCTCGGTGGGCGGCGCGTTATTCTTGCTACGATGAGTATGGGCGATTTCGTCGCGTTCAACAGTTATCTCGGACTCTTGATATGGCCTATGATAGCGGTCGGATGGGTTATCAATCTATATCAGCGTGGGAGAGCATCGTTGACGAGAATAATGGAAGTTTTCGACCAGAAACCTGATATAATAGACCTTCCGAATGCGAAACCGCTCGACCACATCGCTGGTGAAATTGAATTCAGAAATCTCACATTTCGCTATAAACCCGAACTTGAACCCGTTCTGCAAGATGTATCATTCGATATAGATGCAGGACAATTTATCGGCATTACTGGGCGAACAGGTTCGGGCAAGACTACGCTCATTTCGCTTTTGCCGCGATTGTTCGACCCGCCCGATGAAACGATATTCATCGATGGAAACGATATTCGCAAAATAAAACTGTCTTCGCTCCGCAGCGCAATAGGACTTGTTCCACAGGATTCATTTCTGTTTTCAGCCACGCTTCTTGACAATATAAAGTTCGGCAAACCCGATGCCAGCGATGAGGCGGCGATTTCCGTATCGAAATTTGCGCAGTTTCACAAAGATGTGGAAAATTTCCCCGATAAATATAAAACAGTGATTGGCGAGCGAGGAGTTACACTATCTGGCGGGCAAAAACAGCGATTATCGATTGCGCGGGCAATTCTTCTTGACCCGCCGATTCTAATACTCGACGATGCGCTCTCTGCCGTGGACATCGAGACGGAAGAAGAAATTCTCGAAGGACTGAAAAAAGTTCGTATGGGAAAGACCACGCTCGTTGTGTCGCATAGAATTTCAGCACTGCACGAAACGGATATTGTAATTGTGCTGCAACGAGGAAGAATTGCTGAAATTGGCTCGCCGCTCGAACTGCTGACAAAAGCAGGATATTATGCAGAACTATACAAAATGCAGCAAATTCGGAGCGAACTCGAAAATGCGTAAAAAATTTAGAAAGCCAAATGTCGAATATATGCTGGCTGTGCTGTTGTCATTCGCAATCATCATTTTTGTGCTATTCATTTCCGGGTGCGGCAATGATGAAAAAATCCACTCAAAACAATGGCTATATTTCGACACAATAATCGAATTAAATATTTATGGCAATCCCAGTGATGCCTCACTCGATTCGATATGGCAGATTGCGAAAGAGCGACTTGCGCTGTGGGATTCGCTCACCGACCCTTACGACAGCACATCGGCGCTGTATAAGTTAAATAACGAACCGATTGGAACTGTAAAAGTCGATAAAAATCTTGGCGAACTCATCAATGCCGCACTCGATTGGCGAAATAGAACGGATGCAGCACTCGAACCGAAAATCGGACATATAGTAACTCTGTGGAACATAGGTAGCCGAGCAGAAAAAATTCCATCGCAAACGGAAATAGATTCCGCTCTTTTCCTGATAAAATCGTCCGATATCGTTCCAATTTCCGATAGCATTTGCATAATTTCCGGCGATATAAAACTCGATTTAGGCGCATTCGCAAAAGGATTTGTTGTGGACAAATTATATGATTCGCTTATTAAATTTTGCATTGGCAATTCGGCAATCAGTGGTTTTCTTGTGGATTGCGGCAGAAACATTCGTGGCTGGCGGAGAAATGGAAAAAGTTTTACAATCGGGATAGCAAATCCTCGCGGGGATAATATTATCGCTGCATTCGAACTACCATCGGGTTGGGGCTGCGCTTCCGCTGGCGATTACGAGCGGTTCTTCATCAAAAACGGTATCCGTTATCATCACATTTTCGACCCAAGAACAGGAAAGCCCGCTCGAAAAGCAATTGCGGCAACAGCCATTACAAGAAGCGCATTCGATGCAGATGCAATGTCAACTGCTGCTATCGTAATGGGAAAAAATATCGAAAAAATTCTGGACGATAGCGAAACTACTATTATTTTATTTTACGAAACGAATGGCAATGTTGTATGGGAAAGTATTGGTAAAAAAAGAAATATCTTTCAATAACGGGAGGCACAAATGCGTAAAGCGATGGTTATAATCATTGGGTTTGTTTTTATATTTGCAATGGCACAGGAAGAAGGAGAGATGGAGTTTAAACCTGAAATAGGGCTGAATGCCGTTGCGGGCAAGGTTGGCGGACTTTATGTAGTCGATGGATACGGAATAAATCCCGGCTTCGGATTGTGGGCTGACCTCGGAAAACTGTCGCAAAATATAGGGCTCGATGGCGGAGTCGAATATTGGTTCAATTCAAAAGAAGAAGCATCCCAGACGACAAAACTATCTAATTTGGCGATATATCTTACGGTTCGACTCGATTTCCCAATAGAAAAATACACTCCATTTATAGGTGTAGGATTGGGAGTGGATATGTATTCGAAAGTCCCCGAATTCGGAGCAGAAGAGAAGCGAACGAATCTTGAACCGCATATAGATATGGGAACCAGGTATCCGATTCATCCTAAAATGGATTTGGAAGGTAGGATAAAGGCGAATTTCTCCGATTGGACAAGTTATGCGCTTTATGTTTCCGCAATATTTAAATTAGATGAAACCAGTGCATCGGAGTAATATCGAGTTGAAAAAATTCGATTGAAAAATTACATATCGAGATGCTATGGATATATTATAT
>JALTEE010000385.1 GCA_027007865.1 bacterium | reverse complement strand
ATTGCTAAAATCGCCGTTTCACGAGGAGCGATTGCTGGCGATTTTTATGTTAGTGAATGCTTTTAAGAAATCGAGCGATGAAGTCCGAAGAGAAATATATGAAATATATCTTGCAAACACCGAATTTATCAACAATTGGGATATTGTCGATTCTTCCGCGCATTTTATCGTCGGTGCATATTTGCAAAATCGACCCAAGCAGGCGCTATACAATCTCGCAAAGTCCGAAAATCTTTGGGAGCGCAGAATTGCGATTATCGCAACATTTTATTTCATAAAGCAAAACGAATTCGATGATGCGCTAAAAATTTCAGAAATTCTATCGAACGATGAGCACGATTTAATTCACAAAGCGGTCGGCTGGATGCTGCGAGAAATTGGAAATCGAGATATCGAAGCGGAAGAATTTTTTTTGAAAGAACATTATAGGAAAATGCCGCGAACAATGCTGCGATATGCAATAGAAAAATTTCCCAAAGAGAAAAGGCAAAAATATTTAAAGAGCAAGATTTAACTTAACCATCCACGCTATTATTTGAGCGGGCTGCAAGTTTTATCAGACAGGAATGTTTGACCCACCCATTATGGTAGGACAGGCATTTTTGCCTGTCGATGGAGCGATATTGATGCAGTTCCGAAGGGCTGATGGTCAAGCGGAACGCTTGTTTTAGCCGCTGAATGCAGCGAAAACCCAGAAAACATTTAAGATAAGAATAATAAGCGACAGCCAGGAGCGACCTTGTGGCACGCCGAAGGGCTGATGGTCAAGCGGAACGTTTGCGGAGTTGCGGGAAAAGTATCACATCGCGAATCGTATAACTATCCGTCAAAATCATAGCGAGTCTATCGATACCCATTCCCATTCCACCTGTTGGCGGCATTCCGTGTTCGAGCGCCGTGATAAAATCTTCGTCGAGGATTTGCGCTTCGGGGTCGCCTTTTGCGCGGTGCTCCATTTGTTCTGCGAAACGGCGCCGCTGCTCGACTGGGTCGTTCAACTCCGTAAATGCGTTTGCTATCTCCATTCCATACCAGAACAGTTCGAACCGCTCGACGATATCGGGATTGTCCGCCTTTTGTTTTGCGAGCGGCGAAAGCGCAATCGGATAGTCGATGATAAATGTAGGCTCGACGAGCGTCTTTTCGACTTTTTCCTTGAAAATTTCGTCAACGAGTAAGTAATCGAAAGCATTTTCATCGAACTCGATTTTTTCTGATTTCAGATATTTTATCAATTCGTCACGGTTCGCCGCTGATAAATCCTGCCCCGTTTTTTCGGCGATGATTTCCCAGAACGGAATTTTTGCAAAATCTTTTGCAAGATTTGTATCTATACCTTGATACGATACGGCAAGCGAACCGTTTGTTTCCTCGACGACGCTGCGAAGCATTTCCTGCGTGAGAGCCATCATTCCGTTATAATCGGTATATGCTTGATACACTTCGAGTGCGGTGAATTCGGGATTGTGCATTCTATCTATTCCTTCGTTGCGAAAATCTTTCCCGATTTCATAAACTCTGTCTATTCCGCCGATGACGAGGCGTTTGAGATACAATTCCGTTGCGATGCGTAGGTAAAGTTTCATATCGAGAGCGTGATGATGCGTGCTGAACGGTCTGGCATTTGCGCCGCCATAAATCGGCTGCAGCATCGGTGTTTCGACTTCGAGAAAGCCGTGATTATCCAAAAATCCTCTCATCAAGTGTAAAATTTTTGCTCTTTTGATGAAGCGCCCTTTCACGAGTGGGTTCATCAATATATCGAGGTATCGCTGGCGCAGTTTTTTGTCTTCGTCTGCGAGAC
>JALTEE010000384.1 GCA_027007865.1 bacterium | reverse complement strand
ATACAGCGCCGAGAGCCGCGGAAATATTTAAGTCGTCATCCATAGCATTTTCAAACTCTGCGATTCCTTTATTTAATGCATCGGTTACCTTTTTATCGGTTCCCGGCTTGTTCCTCTAATGTTGCATTTTTCAGGGTGTCGAGCGATTTGAAATTATCGGCGAGGATTTCGGAGATGTGGCTGCCAACGCCTGAAACGCCCATCGCATATATAAATCTGTCGAATGCAATTTTTTTTCGCGCTCGAATGTTTGCTACCACTTTTTCCGCCAGTTTTTGTCCCCATCTTTCGAGTGGGATGAGTTGTTCCGTTTTCAATGTAAATAAGTCTGCGGCATCTTTTATCAATTTAGCGTCAAGTAGAACTTCGACCTGTTTGTCTCCGAGGCCTTCGATGTCGAAGGCTTTGCGAGAAACGAAATGTTTTATCGATTCGGCTATGACAGCAGGGCAAGACCTATTTGGGCAGCGGCGATATATTTCGCCTTCGGGTTTGAATAATTTCGACCCACAGACAGGACAATTTTGCGGCGGAATTATTTTCCTCTCATCTCCTGTTCGCATTTCGGCTATTGGGCGCAAAACCGCAGGAATTACATCTCCCGCTCGATGAATGACGATTTTGTCGCCGATTTTTATGCCGAGCCGCTCGATTTGGTCTTCGTTGTGAAGTGTAGCGCGAGAAATCGTTGCACCTGCCACAAAAACAGGCTCCATCACAGCGACAGGAACTACAAAACCGTTCCGCGTAACATTCCATTGCACATCGAGAAGAGTAGTGATGACCTCTTCTGCTTCGAATTTCCAAGCGATTGCCCAGCGTGGATGATGCGAGACCGTTCCGAGTTTCCACTGATAACTTATATCGTTCACTTTGATGACAACTCCGTCTATCTCGAACGGCAATTTCTCACGATTATCGACTGCCCATTTGAAATATTTCTTCACATTCTCGGGCGAATCGCAGTGTTCCGCATAAGGGATAACGGGCAATCCTGCATTTTCGATAAAGCGGATTTGTTTCCAATGTGTTTCGAACTCAATGTCTTCGTAATACAGCACCTCGTAAATGTATGTTCTCAACGGTCTTTTCGCGGTAATTTTCGAGTCGAGTTGGCGAAGCGAACCTGCGGCAGCATTTCTCGCATTGACAAATTTTTTCTCACCCTGCATTTCCAGTTCATCGTTCAATTTGATAAAATCGTTTTTATGAAAAAGAACTTCTCCGCGGACTTCGAGGACTGGGAGTTTTGCTGCATCTCCAATTAGATAATGCGGCAGATTTCGTATCGTTCTGACATTTTGCGTAATATTTTCTCCACGAAATCCATCGCCGCGAGTAGCACCGAGAACGAGCGAACCGTGCTCATAGCGCAAACGGACGGAAAGTCCGTCGAGTTTCGGTGTAACGGTATAATCGATGCTTCCGAATAAATCGCTCACACCGAGCATCTTTTGCACTCGTTTATGGAATTGCAAAAATTCTTTATATGATGTCGCTTTGTCGAGTGAGAGCAAAGGAGTTGTGTGTTCCACGGCAGGGAATTCTTTTGCAGGTGGTGCGCCGACTCGGTGAGTGGGAGAATTTTTGTCGTCGAATTCGGGAAATTTTTCTTCGAGCTCTTTTAAGCGGTGGAATAGCGCATCGTATTCTGCATCGCTGATTTCGGGTTGTGCAGCGGTATAGTATAAATAATTATGCCGCTCGATTTCTCGGCGCAAATGTTGAATTTCCGAAAAAATATTTTCCTTATTTCCCATTTTTTCTCCGAATTCCAATAATTTATTTTTAGGGTTATGGTTGTCAAT
>JALTEE010000383.1 GCA_027007865.1 bacterium | reverse complement strand
TTCTTGAAATATTTCAAATATTCCCGAGTTTCTTCATTTTTTACAATATATCCGATATATAAATAAGGAGGATTCGTAATATGATATATCGGCAGCCCGAAATTAAACAAAAATTTAGGATAATCTGCTATCGTATCCCTTTTCATAATGTTATGTTCAGCGAGTTCTGCGGGAATACCGTATCTAATCGCGTTCAATCGTGCTTTTTCGATAACTCTATCTTGAACATCGAATAAAAATATATGATTTTTGAAAAATTCCGTTCTATCCGGAATAGGAATTTTTTCGAGAATGGGAAGAATAAGGTTTCCTTCGCCGGCAAATAAATCCACCCAGATATAATTTCGCAATTTATCTCTTATTTCCGGAAAAATAAACTTTTCGAAAATTTCAATCGGTGTAAAATGTTCTCCGAAAACTCTTCTCTTTTTTAATTCTGTCATTACCGTATTCATAAGATATCCTCTTATTTTACCTCGATTACTTCGCCATTTTTTACATACACTCTTCTCACTCTTTCGGAAATTCCTGTTAAAATTTCGTAATTTATTGTGTGCGTCCATTTTGCGTGGTCATCTGCGGTGATTTTTTCTGCGCCCTGTTTTCCGAGTATGATAACTTCATCGTCCAACTGAACATCGCTGCTCGTTTCCACCATCGTCGCATCCATAGAAACTCTGCCGATAATCGGTCTTCTTTTGCCTCGTATGAGGACTTCGCCGCGATTAGAAAGGGCGCGCCGCAATCCATCTCCGTAGCCTGCTCTTATTATGGCAACTCTTATCGGGTTTCTTGCTATGTATGTTCTTCCGTATCCAATCGAACTGCCGACATCGAAATCGCGCAGCTGAACGACGCGCGTCCGCAGCGACAGAACAGGCTCCACTTCGACACTTTTGCGAACTTCCTCAGATGGATACAATCCATAAGCGAGAATTCCGGGTCTGATGCAATTTCCGAGTATCGGGTGCGCCAAAAGCCCCGCAGAATTTGAAATGTGGATTGTTGGAATTCGCATTCCGCCTCGTTCGAGCGTCTTTATCAATTTTGAAAATCTCTCGAGTTGCATTTTGGTGAATTCCATATCGGATTTGCCGGTGCTATCGGCGACGGGGAAGTGCGAAAACACGCCTTCGAGCGCTATTCCCGGCAATTGCGAAATCGCATAAATTTCCCCGATTGCATCGAACCAAATTATGCCTGTTCTGCCCATTCCGGTATCGACTTCGATGTGGATTTTTATCGTTTTATTCGCTTTGACCGCTTCTGCGGATACGGCTTCTGCGAGTTGGCGGTTCACAACATTCGGCGAGAGGTTGTGATATACCAGCGATGGCACTTGCTCCAATGTCGGCGGTGTTAGGATGATTATTTCGCCCTCGATTCCAGCGTCGCGCAGTTCGATGCCTTCGACGAGTGTCGCTACGCCGAAACGATTAACTCCGTGCAGTGCCGCTTCCCTGCAAATTGGGACAACGCCGTGTCCGTAAGCATTCGCTTTCACGGCGAGAATTATATCGCGCCCAGAAACCCATTCGCTAATGCGCTCTATATTCCTACCGAATGCGGATAAATCAACTTCGCAGAATGTTTCGAGATAATGTCCTCTCGGGTCGTGCATAATTGGTTGCTAATTTTTAAGTTATTACTTTTACACAATATCATATCATTTTAGCATTCAGATTTCATAAATTATCGTAGTAAATGAAACAATAAGCTGACAACAATTCGAGCATCCTGTTCTGCCAGAGCGGAATCGTTAAAAATCCCAGCCGAAAAATATATCCCATTTCCAATGCGGGTCAATCGTTTTGAAATCGGTCGTCTGTGCCATGTCGAATCTAATAACAGCATATCCTTCGAGATTCATTCGCAGTCCCGTTCCGAAACTACCGACGAAATTCGGTTTTTCTTCCCACGCATCGCCGGCATCAAAAAAGATTGCGCCTCTCAGCCCGCGTAAATCCATATCGAGCAACGGCATTCTTACCAATATTCTATCAAAAAGCGGAAATCGCAATTCAGAATTGAAAAGCAATTGATTTTTTCCGAAGAAATAGAAATACGGGTATCCTCGGAAATCCCAGGTTCCACCCATATAGAATCTTTTGGGTTCCTTGCCATCGCTGTATCTCGCTATAATTCTGTGCGCCCAGCAACTTCTTCGGGAAAGGCGCAGATAATCGCGCAAATCGAGCGATACGAGATAATTATACAATTGCCCCGATAAGCCTGTTCCTGCGCCGACCGTGAGATTCGCTCTCATTCCATCTATCGGTCCCGTTATTCCCCACAGCGATGTATCTCTGATGAGCGAAAGATTTGCCGACAGAATACCGTCTTCGCCGCGTTTTGCTATATCGTTTCTATTGGAATAATACGCGTATGCCGTTCCCTCGACACGAGAAAATCGTGAAAATGAATAGCTCGCCCCACCCAAAATTCCCGCCTGCCGCTCGTCATAGTATCCATCGTATCGGTTGTATGGAAACAGATGGAGATGATACGCTCCGATTGTTTTGCGCCATCGCGTTCCGAGTTTATCATAAGCGACTACTATGTTCGCGTCGCTCAGCATATCCTTCCAGTTTTGCGCTATTTCGAGAAAGAAGGCATACATTCTTCTGTCGCCCATCATATCGGATAGCATAATTTCGAGACCTCCACCCATTTCTTGCGCCGACGATGTTGCGATATTGCCCTGTGCGAGGTCGAATGTCAATTTGTGCGCATTCGGCTTCGGTTTTTGCTCCGCAGCGGACAGCGATGGAGCGGAAACAGGAATTTGCCAAGGCTGTTCAGAAACTTGTTTCCGCGGATATATACCGATAAATTCAAGCGAGTCGGGAACTATTTCCTTAATAGCAATTCCGCGATTTGTTGAAATCGACACGAGCAGGGTGCAGCAAGAAAGTCCATTGTTTTCGCATCGTGGTTCGCCGCCTGCGAAAGATACATCGACTACCGGCTCGGAAATGTTTGTCATCTGCCAGAGTGAATCGCTGTCGAGGTCGATGATGTATGTATCGGGGAAGGTGTCATCGTCGGCGATAAATGCGAGATAGCGCCCATTTTTCGAAATCGACGGCGATGTTGGACGAAATATCGGCGCATCCGCTGCGAGATGAAATAGCGAATTCCCCGAACGCAGAAACAGCCCCATCTTTTTCGGGCCGTTTCTGTCGGAAACGAAAAGTATATCACCATTGGGCAGTGCTATCGGTTCCGCATCGTAGAAATGGTCGTTGGTTAAGCGTCGAGATTTTTCTGTTTGCAAATCGAGGCGGAAAATGTCGGTCTGCCCCGAAATATCAGCGCCAGCAAAAAGCACACCATTGCCATCGCTCGTGAAAGACGGCGAATTTATCGCTACAATGCTATCGTTTCGCCAAGGCGGAATTTCATATCGCTTTGTCTTTATATTCACAACGAATAATCTATCTTCGCCGCGTGCTTTTGCGGAATATGCCACAAGCGAATCTCCAAATGCGGAAATTCTGTTCCCGAAAAGTTTTGTTGCTTCGGCGGATTCGGTGAACTCGATTTTGCGCAGCAGTTTCATATTACCACGCCAAAGAAAATATAACCCAGTATATCCCAATTTATTCCCTTTGCAGAGAACCGTCTGTGAATCGATTTTTACGGGACTGAAAAAATATCCAGCAGGGGAAATATTTTTACCGACTACTTTTTGCGGTGTTCTGCGAGCGATATAATCTCCAAACCGCGTTCTCAACCATTGTCGCCACAACAAGCCGCCGTCTTCGAGTGAAATGCCCATTATTTTGCTAAATGTTTCGCTAAAATATGCGTGTTCCCAAACACGCTCGAAAAGGCGCACATCGGTATTTTCACCGTAATGCTCGTTTAGGAATCGCAGGAAATTTTCGCCCTCTTTATACATCTGATATGTGCCTGAAATAGCATAAAAATTCTGTGGGAGAACGAATCTATCGTTAGCGAGTGCGGCGATGATTTCTGTGCGTTCCGCAGGCGATTCATTCGGTTCGGATAGCAGTTCCGCCTGCCCTTCGGTGAACCAGAGTGGCGGCATATCTATGAAAAAGAGTTCGTGGGCATCGTGTAAAAACTCGCCGTAGTGCAATTGCCAGATGTGGACAAGTTCGTGTGGCAAAATATGCTCGAACCGAGCGAGCGAGCCGTCGTAAGGAAGAATAACCCGCCCTTTGATGAACTCCGTAAAACCACCTACGCCTTCGGGAATAATGAACGGCGTTGTGTGTGTTTCTGAAAATAGTTCCGACGACGAATATAACACAATCGGAACACGCTCCTGCGGCGCATATCGGAAATGTGCGGTATAGCGTGCGTAAGTTTCTTCTGCAATTTTTCCTGTAAGGCGCGCTATCTCGTCTTCCGATGAAAAATAGTAGATGTCGAAGTGCGGTGTTTGAAAAACTTCCCAACGATAATCGAACGGCTGGATTTTATTCTTGCCGAAATAATATTGCCCGCAAACAATTGTGGCGAGCAGCAATACAATTGTGATAACTCGACGCTGCATATTTATATTTTAACGCCGATATAAGATTTGCGCAACGAATTATGTGGAAAAGAAACAGATTAAATAAATATTCTCTTGAAAGCCTTGTCTAATTTTTTATCGATGTTTTATAAAGGCTATATCATAAACAAAATTATGGATTATACAATTTCCCTGCTTTATGCCGCGCGGATAATTTTTCGAGCATATCCTTTGTCATTTCGTCCAGCGTCCACTGCGGTGACCACCCCCATTCTTCGCGAGCAACCGAATCGTCTATGCTCGTGGGCCACGAATCCGCAATCTGCTGCCGATAATCCGGCGCATAATTGCATTTGAAATCGGGAATGTATTTTTTAATCGATTGAACGAGTTCCGCGGGCGTGAAACTGAACGCAGCGAGATTGAAATCGTTGTGGTGGT
This sequence comes from bacterium, assembly GCA_027007865.1. Classification (GTDB taxonomy): domain Bacteria; phylum UBP14; class UBA6098; order B30-G16; family B30-G16; genus JAGHAI01. The sequence continues at coordinate 1,368 of JALTEE010000383.1, read as the reverse complement.
GCAACTTATCGAAATCGGCTTCGGCAAGCATAATAGTTGCTCGGATGCAGTCGGGCATATACATCATTGGCAGGCGCGTGTCTTTGCGCAGGAAGCAGGTATATTTTCCTTCTTCGATTGCCTTATAAAAAATTTCCACAGCATAATCGGTAGTTCCTCCACCGGGGAGCGTTTTGGACGAGATAATTCCCGGATAGCGCAGCCCTCGGACATCGACGCCGAAGTGCTGGACATAGTAATCGCACAGTCGCTCGCCGCAAACTTTTGTAACTCCATACATAGTTGTAGGGCGCAAAATCGTATCGTTTGGCGTGTTCTGTCGCGGAGTATCGGGACCGAACGCAGCAATCGACGATGGGATAATTACTCGCGCCATATCATAATCTACCGCTGCTTGAAGCACATTTATCACTCCGCCAATGTTGACATCCCAGCACAGTTGCGGATTTTGCTCGCCTTTTGCGGATAAAATCGCCGCCATATTGTAAATCGTGTCGATGCCATACTTTTTTATGATTGTATCGATGCTCGCTCGCTGTGTAACATCGACATACTCGAACGGTCCTGATTTTGCGAGTTCTTTGTTCTTCGGCTCCTTGATGTCTGCAGCGACGACATTTCCCGCACCGTAGCGATTACGCAGTTCCACTGTGAGTTCGCTACCAATCTGTCCACAAGCACCGATTACAAGTATGTTTTTCATTTCCTTCGACATTTTTATCCTTTCGTTAAATCTTGAACTATATCAATTTCTCCACGATTTCATTCAATTCTTCATCAGTGTAATATTCGATAACGACTTTTCCTTTCTTTTTTCCCGAGAATATTTCTACTTTCGTTCCCAGCGACATTGCCAATTCATCTTCGATTGCGAGAATTTCTGGGCTTTTCTTCGCTTTGACGCGTCTTCGTTTTTTTTGCTTTCCCGATACAAGTATTCCCAATCGCTCGACAGAAAGTCCTCTCCTTGCAGCGAGCTGCGCCAATCTTATCTGCCGTTCCGCATCTTGTTCTTCGAGCAGCACTATTGCGTGTCCAAATGTCAACTTTTTTGCGCGTAGAAGTTTTATCACAGGCTCGGGAAGTTTCAATATCCGTATCGCATTTGCCACAGCGGAGCGGCTTTTCCCGACGCGTTGTGCTATCTCATCCTGCTTCAATCCGAATTTTTTTGCGAGATTTATGTATGCTTCTGCTTCTTCGACAGGGTCAAGGTCTTCGCGCTGAAGGTTTTCGACTAATGCGATAAATAGCAATTGCTCGTCATCCGGTTTTTTGTCGAGGACGAGCGCTGGTATTTTATCGAGTTTTGCGATTTGTGCGGCGCGCCATCGACGCTCGCCAGCAACAAGAACATAGCCATCATCA
>JALTEE010000382.1 GCA_027007865.1 bacterium | reverse complement strand
TTTCGTTCATAGTCAAAATATTATAACATTTCTATTCTAATGTCGATATTTTTCAATTTATTCGAGCGAAACGCTCGACCTATCAATATAGGATAAAAAATTGTGCTCGATTATCGATGTTGCTTCAAGAATGATAACCACAGCATATTGCTATGGATTTGCGGACTAAGATAGTCGATAAATTCAATTTTAACAACTGATTTTTTAATGTAAAATATTATTCGAGGTATTAGAATCTCGGGTTCACGACATTAGAGTATATCGAGCCGAATGTATAACTAATTCCGATGCTCGACCAATAACTGTATTGTGTTTCGAGTTGTCGCTGTCGGAGGAGAATTTCTTCGGTTGTGGCGTCCGCTCTCGGCAGCGAAATTTGGTCGTGTATAAGAGAAACGCCTCCGCTGACATTAAAAGAGAATCCAGCGAAGAGTCTCACCGATGTTCCAGCCGACAAACCGAGATGGTTGAGCGAAAGGTTATGAAAGTAATGTGAACCACTGATGCTTATATTAGCAGAACCCCATTGCTTTATTATAGAAAGATAGCAACTAAGTCTTTCGCTGAATAGAGTTTCGAAAAATTTTTCGTAAATTGTTTCTTCGTAATAATCGTGATATGCAGCAGAAATGGTATAGTGAATGGTCAGCTTGTGTTTCGAATATTCGGAATATGGGAAAATATTGTATTCCACGCCTGGCGACATCGAGAAACCGAATTGTATGTTGCTGTATTTGTTTTTCCGGTATTCGACTTCTCCACCAATCGCAAAATGTTCGCCGAGACTTTTGACATATTCTCCCGATACGCCATAATTACGCGATATGCTTTTTACGATATCGTTATCAATATCGTATCGGTTTTCACTATAATTTACATAACTATATGATGTTATTTTTTGCTCTTCTGTTATTTTTTTAATAGAAACACTGCTGTGCAGGGAAATAAATGATGACTGCGATTCGCCGCTCGTATATCCCGAAGCGCCGACGCTGAAAACCCAGTTCTTCCATTTATCTACAACTTCTCGATTTTCAACCTCGGTTCCTACATTGTAATTTATTTTGACATAATCTTTAAGTGGAGTTCGCTCCACAAACGGCATCAATCCCATTTTGATTGTATGCGCAAGTCCGCTGCGGACTTCATCCGTTGTGGCTGTGCCGCCGCTGCTATATTTCAATGTGTAATGCAAACCTGAATAATCGTTCTGCCCAATGAATTCGAGTGTATATTCCCTGCCTCCACTCGAAGTGCTATGAACTGTTATCAAAAGATGAACATCTGCTTCTGTCCGTTCACGAACATAGTTCACAAAAGTTATTTCGTCTTTGAGATAATCCGAATAGCACCAGGAGCAGTCGAGGTAAAGTTTCGGCGCATAGTTCCTGATAGATGTGGAATCGAGTTCCGTAAATACCTGAACATCCTGCTGTGCTATAGCAAGAAAAACAACAAGAGCAATTGTCAAAATGATAATATTCCGCATAATTTACACCATTTTTCATCGAGATAAAATATCACATAAGTGCGCCGTAATCTGCATCCAGCGCCCCCGATATGTGGTCTGCGATTTTGTATTTATCGGGATTTTCGATTACTCCGCGTTCGGTAACGATTGCCGTGATTAGTTCTGCGGGAGTTATATCGAATGCGGGATTGAATGTTTTTGTTTCTTTCGGAGCGATTGCAGTTCCTGCAAATTGGGTAATTTCTGCGTCGTTTCGGTGTTCGATTGGTATATCGTTGCCTTCGAGGATGGATAGGTCGAAGGAACTCGTCGGCGCTGCGACTATAAACGGAATTCTGTGTGC
>JALTEE010000381.1 GCA_027007865.1 bacterium | reverse complement strand
TATCAGGACTATATTTATGCGATTATTTTCAGAACTCGACACTGACAAGGATATAAATTGTATGCAAAAGTAAAAACAGCAGCGCTTCACGGAATTGAAGCCTACATTGTCGATGCAGAAGTCGATATTCTTCACAGGCTTCCCGGTTTCACCATAGTCGGTTTGCCCGATAACGCAATCAAGGAGAGCCGGGAACGAGTTACATCGGCAGTAAAAAATTCAGGCTATCCCTTTCCACAAAATAAAGTTACGGTGAACCTTGCACCTGCGGACATTCGCAAGGAGGGAAGTTCGTTCGACCTGCCAATTGCAATTGGAATCCTCGCTGCAACAGGATATCTTATGACCGATTCGCTTGATAGGTTCGTAATTGTCGGAGAAATCGGTCTCGATGGAACCGTTTTGAAAACGAGAGGCATTCTTCCTGTCGCTGTCGCCGCTAAAAAATTCGGAGCGGAAGGAATAATCGTGCCGAAAGGCAATATAAAGGAAGCCGCTGTTGCGGGAATCGCATCATATCCTGTATCCAGTATTCGTGAAGTCGTTGAAATTCTCGAAGGTCGAAGTTCGATTACCCCGTTTAAATTGAATGTTAAAGATATTTTCGAGATGGGTCAAGAGCAGCAGTATTTAAGTTTCAAGGATGTTCGTGGTCAGGAGAGTGCCAAGCGTGCTCTCGAAATAGCTGCTGCTGGCGCACATAACATTTTAATGATAGGTCCACCCGGCGCAGGAAAAACAATGCTCGCAAGAAGATTCCCCGGAATTCTTCCGCCGATGACACTCGATGAAGCACTCGAAACAACGAAAATTCATTCGGTAGCGGGGATTCTTCCGCCAGATGTTGCACTGCTCACACAGAGGCCATTTCGCGCACCCCACCATACGATTTCCGATGCAGGATTGGTCGGTGGCGGAGCATTTCCCCGACCCGGCGAAGTATCTCTCGCCCATAATGGGGTTCTATTCCTCGACGAACTTCCGGAATTCCAGCGAAATGTCCTCGAAGTTATGAGGCAACCTCTCGAAGATGGCACCGTTACTATTGCAAGAGCCGCAATAACTCTATCTTTCCCATCGAGGTTCGCGCTCGTTGCTGCAATGAACCCCTGCCCCTGCGGATATTACGGCGACCCATACCATGAATGCTCTTGCACAATATCCCAGGTGAAAAAATACCGCTCTAAAATTTCCGGACCCCTTTTAGATAGAATAGATATGCACATTGAGGTGCCATCGGTAAGATACGATAAACTCGCAGGAGAACCTACCGGCGAAAGCACAGAGGAAATTAGAGCGAGAGTTATGGAAGCGAGAATGATACAGCAAAAGCGATTTGAAAATCTTAAAAATATTTATGCAAATGCGCATATGCACACAAAACTCATCCGACAATTCTGCAAACTCACACAGCAAAGTGAAGATATATTAAAACAGGCAATTACAAGATTTGGGCTTTCAGCGAGAGCATACGACCGCGTTCTCAAAGTAGCAAGAACGATTGCCGACCTCGAAAATTCCGAAATAATCGAACCATATCACATAGCCGAAGCAGTGCAATATCGCACTCTCGATAGAGAGTTTTGGGTTTGATTATAGTGATGAGTTTTTAGCCTCTCGCAAATCAATCTAATCCAAAAACGCCGAAAGTCCAATTTACTGCCACAAATATTTTTCTCGCATCGATAAAAATTTCTTATCCTTGACTTTTTCCAAAACTATACAATTTTAATAGTCGAACATAAGTATTTTTTATGGAGGTTATTTTTTTAATGCATCGAGAGTTATTTCATATAGGTTTATTTTCGTTGCACAGT
>JALTEE010000380.1 GCA_027007865.1 bacterium | reverse complement strand
ATCCTGTATGTAGTGTATGCGAGCGATATATCTTTTTCCTCATCGAATTTTTCGAGGACTTTTTTCGTCAGTTCCGATTCCTGTCCTCTTCTGTTTCGCACTTTGACGAGAAATCTTCCAACGATTTGAACGCCGCTGTCAACAACTTGGATATAGACTATCGGAGTATATTTTTTATAGTGAATCAATAATTGTTCCTGCGCTTTTACGAGCGATAATTTCATTTTCTCGGGCAAATCGCCGATAACTTCGTTCATCGTGTTTTGAAAAATGTCTGCGGCTTTTTTCCAATCGCTTTCAAATGTAACCGTAAATGCTAATTCCGTCCATATAAAGGGGAATGCTCTCGTGTAGTTATACACTCCTTTTGTGAAAACCCAAAAATTAGGGAATTTCACGAGTCTGCCAGTGCTTTGTTCGCCGAGCACCCAGTTGCCGATTTCCACCAATGTCGTATTCGCTATCGAAATATCGACTACATCGCCTTTCATCTCATCTACTTCGATTCTATCGCCGAGCTGGTATATTTTCGAACCCGATATATAGAACCATCCCACAAGAGATGAAATCGGGTCTTTCAGTGCCAAAGCGAGACCAGCAGATAGCAATCCTATCATAGTCGTGAGTGAGCCGAGACTTTCAGCCCATATCATAGCGATTATCACGACAACGGTGATGAGTGAAATGTAGAATATGAGCTTGTTGACGAGGTATCTTGCCGAAGGGTCGGATACCGTTTTTCTAATAATTCTGCGCAGCAATATGGCAAGTAAATATATGATTAGCACGGCAAGAATAGATTCCAATACTTTGCCGAGCCAGGGATATTCGATGAACATTTTTTACCTCTTTTAAATAAAATAAAATGTCTCCTGTAAAAACGCAAGGATATTCTAATTTGGAGTAATAAACAAATTTAGATAAGATTTTTATCGATATTTTATTCGTATTCGATTTCTGCATCGTCGGGGATTTCATCGGGGAGTTCTATTTCTTTTTCTACAACTGGTTCTGTATCGAGTATTTCCCTATTTTTAAGTTCTTCGGCAGTAGGTAATTGCGTTTGTTGCAATCTGTCCGTAATTTTTAAATGTATATTAAATACTTTCCCCATTTCATCTCCTTTCGCTTTTTCTTCTTCTGTAAGTGGAAACATCCTTGTAATGAGGAATTCATTAAAAAATCTGATGCGGTGAGTTGTAAGCCTAACAAGTTCACGGCGGTATGCCAGGTCGAGTTTGTTCAAATCGTCCGGAGATGTTGCAAATAGTGGATACATCAGCGGATTTTCCGATGCGCCGCTCGAAAAAAGAGAATGAATTTCATTTTCAATTTTATCGATTTTATCCTTCATTTCTTTTAGGGTTTTTAAAACTTCATCTTTCTTATAACTCGCATAGTGCATTTTATTGAGCATTTCAAGCCGTTTTGAATGGAGTTCGTTGAGGAACTTGAATTTATTGAGCAATGCTTCATAGTCGCCTTTATTTTCTGGTTCTGGAAAGTTCTCAGTTATTCTTCGTTGTATAAGTTGTAGAAGCAATTTATCGATAAATTCAGCCCGCTCGAATCCTGATCTCGGACATCTTTCTCGGCAAGCATAAAAAAGCGGCGGTAATTTCTTACCAATTTGCACAGGTTTCAAAGCAAAAAGCGCCATAGGTTTCCCACAGTATCCGCAGTAAAAAATAGGTATTCCGTGCAGGACTGTAAAAGGACGGGTAACAATTTTTACACGAACCAGGCGCTGCCTAAATTTTTGTCCTCGCGCTGCTTCCTCCTGTCTGCGCTTTTCCGCGAGCAAGCGTTCACGGATAGTC
>JALTEE010000379.1 GCA_027007865.1 bacterium | reverse complement strand
ATTTAATACCGGCCAATATTGCTTGTCCACGTTTTTTTCCAGCCAGTTCATTAATGTGTCAAACATTTCTGTTGTCTTTTCCGGCATTTCATGAACCAGATTATGATTTTCTTGCAGGTCATTCTTCACATTAAACAACTTCAACCGTCCCTGCCAGTCATAGATCAGCTTATAATCACCTACCATAATAGCTGAATGCGGCGTAAGGAATTCCCCGTCAAAAGGACTATATACACTAACATTAAAAGGATAGTGCCAATATCTCACACTATGTGCATAATCTCCCCGTACATTGTCCGGGTCATTAAACAGTGGCACCAGACTTTTCCCATCGATTTTAATGCTATCGTAATATTTTTGGGGATTATATCCGGCCAACTGTACTATGGTTGGGAAAAGATCGGTACAATCCACGGGAACGTCACACCATTCTCCCTGTTTAATCTTTCCTTTCCATCTGAATATCAAGGGAACCCGGATACCTCCTTCTGTCAGGCATGCTTTTCCGCCACGCAGAGGCGCATTGTTTGTCGCCATACCTCCCCGGGTTATCCGGGAATCCCATCCTCCATTATCAGACAGAAAGATCACCACTGTGTTATCATCCAGACCGGTTTCAGCCAGTTTATCCAGAATATGTCCGACAGAGTTATCCAGTCCCCGCACCATTCCCGCATATCGGGGATCTTTATGACCGTTCCATCCTCTGGTGGGTTTATTGGCAAAATAGGTACTGTCATCTTTTTTTGCCTGCCAGGGGCCATGGACAGCAAAATGACAAAAATACAAGAAGAACGGCTGATCCTTTATTTTACTCCTTTCATCCAGAAAGCGCAGGGCCTGAACTGTCAGGTCGTCTGTCAGATAATTTTCACCCGTCTCCTCTCCTGCATTACCCACATCCCAGTATTTCTGGGGCATCCTGGGGAAAAGTTTCTTGGAACGATCATTCCAGTTTTTTCTCCAATTGAAATAGGGAGAAGCACCTGCATCATACCAGGCAATAGCATGGAAACCCTGATCACAGGGCTGGTACCCCTTGGCACCATGTCCACCGATATGCCACTTTCCGATAAAAGCAGAATAATAATCAGGCAACGCTTCAGCTATTGTTATTTCATCCCTGCCTTTGTCAATAGGCGTACCTGCAGGTAAGGCAGTATTCGTTTTAGCATTATTCCAGGCCTGCGGGATGTCGATAGGATCATGATGATCCAGCACATCATGAGGATAAAGCCCTTTAGGAACCTTCATATCCTGATTGTAATATGTTTTGCAGAACCAGGTGGCCGTTGTAAATCCAAGCCGTCCTGCATATTTTCCTGTTATCAGGCTTGCCCGGGTAGGTGAACAGAGCTGATCTACATATGCTCTTGAAAAGGAGAGACCTTCCTGAGACAACCTGTCAATGTTAGGGGTCTCATAAAACATTTTCTGCTTTTCCACGCCGGTGACCTTTTGCGCATAGGCTTGCACATCCATATACCCCAGATCATCTGCAAGAATAAGGATAATATTAGGTCTGTGTTTGGGTAGAGAAGAACAGGATGTAGCTGCTATAGCCAGTATAATAAAAAAATTCCTAAATCTGATTTTCATAACAATCAATATTTAACATTTTTTACTGATACAGTACCATCCTTCTTCCAGTCCAGTTCCCTGATCTCAAAAAAGTGTAATCCGTTTTTCATATGAGATATCAAGGTAATGAACCATTGGTCCTGTTTTTTAAATATTTCCGATGCAGATACTCCCTTGATTATACTTTGGGGATCTTCCGGATCTTCTTTCCATCCATGAACAGGGTCCGGACTTTTCAGG
>JALTEE010000378.1 GCA_027007865.1 bacterium | reverse complement strand
GACTTCCAGCGGGAATTTATTTTATGAAAATAAAAACGAACTCGAAAAATATTATACAAAAAATAATGCTAAAATAGCAGGAGAAAAAAATGAAAGCAGTCGTCATTATTACCGTTATTTTGTTTTATCTATTTTCTGCCTATGCTCAAAAGCAGATAAATATCGATTATGCCGTAGTTGTGGATACATTCAAAACAAATTTTTTTGGTGGTATTAAGGGACCAGGCGTATCTTCCGATTATATTCGTGCGATCGGAACACATTATATAAGAACAAATGGATATGATGGACCCGCCGATTATTGTTTTTATTCGAATTTTTGGAACACGGATTCCCTGGAAAATTTCACCACTATCAATACATCATTCGACCCATCTAACCCTGATGATTATGACTGGACAGAAACGGATGTCAAAATGATGCAAATTGTGGATAATGGTTTCGAGATATATTTTCGTCTGGGTGTTAGTATGCCTGATTCATCCCATTTGCCGCTTCCTGTTTGCGACCCGCCGGCAGATAGCGAAAGTGAGCCCGTAAGTTTTACGAAATTTGCATCGTTATGCAAAAGAACGGCTATGCACTATAATGATGGTTGGGATGATGGATTCCATTATGGAATTCGATATTTCGAGGTTTGGTGCGAACCCGATGGTGTTTTTTGGACGGGGACTCCATTCCAATATTACAAAATGTATCAAGCGGTTAGCGATACGCTGAAAAATTATGACCCCAATATCATAATCGGGGGACCTGGGGTAATTCCTGGCACCGTTATAGGGCTTAATACTTCATATAGAGAACAATTTCTTGCCTTCCTCGATTCAACCGGCACGCCATTGGATTTTTATTCTTGGCACCTTAAAAACTTTTTCAATCCTTTTAGCATAAACACATACGCGGATACGATACGAACTTTGCTCGATTATTATGGTTTCGGCAACGCTGAGAGCCATATAGTAGTTATTTTGAATTCTCCCGATGACTCATTTTCGTTTGTGCCTTCTGCCAAGGGAGCTTCCTATTTCACTTCTCTTGTGATAACTGCGCAGAGGACATCGATAGATAAAATATTCTGGTATCCGTATAATTTGATGACGACAGACCGTTCTGCTGGGCTCGATACGACTTTTACGCAAAGTGCAAACGCTATGGTAGCATTTCACACAATGCAGCAGGAGACACCGACAATAATATTTTCCACTGGTGACGAGGTTTCAACGGGTTGTTTCGATTGCGACACGACGAATTTTATGACTATTGCTGGAAAGTCGGAAGATGAAAATAAACTTTATGTTTTGGTTTCCAACTATAACAGCGCCAATAGAGATTATCAGATTAATATAACCAATCTTCCTTGGGATTCGACGGACATCATAGAGATTAGGCGAAACATCATCATCGATACGCTTAACTTTGTCGAATTCGTCGATACGATTGCAGGAGGCGACAGTTTGACAATACTTCAACCGGATATGGATGCGCCATCTGTGTTGTTTCTGAGATTTAGGAATCTTTCGATTTCGGACATCGCTGAACAAAAACAAAATTCCCATCTCGAGAATTTAAAAATTTTAAAAAATCCTTTCAACAGTGTATGTGAAATATCGGTTTCCAGCGATGCCGATTTAGAAATTTATAATATTTCCGGCAAAACTATTTTTTCTTCGCCAAAAACTGATGAAAATCACTTCTCGCAGCATTATAGCGATAATTATAGAACAATTTTTTGGCGTCCATCCGATGAGATACCGAGCGGATTATATATCGTAAAAACATCGGGGGAAAATGGGGGCACAGAGAAAAAGGTTCTATTTATAAA
>JALTEE010000377.1 GCA_027007865.1 bacterium | reverse complement strand
ATGACCACGGAGCGTTTCCGCCCCATAACACATTAGCAGGGATAGTTTTTCCGCCGCAATTTGCTGTTAGCGTTGCAGGAATTATGTCATTATTATATGTCAAAACTAATCCTTTCGTTTCATCGACAGCGCTTTTGTATTTTTGGGGGATATTTTGCGGTCGAGGCAGCAGCGCACAGTGAGTTCTATCGCATACATCGCAATTGTTATGGTGTTTTCCCGATAGGACAAAACTTCGCAGCACGACAGCACCTGCTTGTAGCGCATTGATGGGATAATTGCCGGGAAATTCACCGAGCAATGTCAATAAAACCCACTTTTGAACAGAAATTTTTAAGATAATACTATCGCCAACTTTGCCATAGCATTCGCCTGAAATCATCCGCCATCTTCTGCCATCCGATATTGCGTAAAAATTGTTGCATCGTGCAGAAACGCGTTCGTTATGATAAATTACAGTTGTGTCGCCAGCAGAAATTTCGGTATCGTTTAGAAAAATTTTGGAATCCATCGCTGCAACAAGAACAGAATCTACCGAGCGATTCCAAAAGAGACAAACCGTTATCTCATCGCTACCATATATAATGGATGAAATGAAAATTACAAAAAATATCGGATATTTAAATATGTTTTTCATAGCAAACAAATGGCAGCCCATTGTTATATGAGCTGCCAATTTTTCCAGTCGATAAATCTATTAGATTTTACGGATTTGTTTTTGGAGCTGCCGGTGGTGGAGTTTTCATTTTCATAGTTGCTTTTGGCTGTGTCTGCTGCATTTGTCGCTGTTGTGCCTGTTGTATTGCCTGCTGTTCCTTGATGAACTTGTCCAGTTTTGCGCTGTTTTTATTTATTATCTTGATTACATCGTCGCCGAGAGTTTTTTTCACCGTTTCATATTGAGTGTTAAATTTTTGTATCTGAGACTGCATCTGTTCGGAATTTTTCTGTTCGTCTGGCATATTGGCAAGCTGCTCACCCATAGACTTTTTCGTCTGTTCCATAAGCGTAAATTGAATAATACCGTTTATATATGTCGCCAGCTCTTCTCCGTTTTGGAAACCATATTTAGTTGCCATCTTGCCCATTTCGGTCATCGCTTCCTGCTGCTGATTTTGCATTTCTTCCTGCGTGGTAGGTTTCGGCTTATTCTGGAATTTCTTTACTAATGCGGAAAAATCATCCAGAGCAGCTATTGCTTTTGTAACCTTAGCAGCTTCGAGTTTTGGAAACTGTTGTTGTTTTGTACTCGCCTGCTGCGCACTCGGCTGTTGTGCTGCCGTTTTTGCCGGTTCGGCATTCGGTGCTTTCTGTTCTTTGTTGCTTTTGCCGCATCCGGTAATCAAAATAGCAATCAGAACAACAATCGGCGCCAGTTTCTTAATATTCATATTACCTCCATAAATTAGGTTATTGTATGCTTTCTGCAATTTATTCTAACTTGTTATGAGAGAATTACTTTTACCTCCAATTTTTGGATTTTTTACCTCCATGTCTAACTCATTGTGTCTCATAGTGATAGATATTTCCTGTTCCCCCTCATCTGTCCCGACAGGGCGGGACACCTTCTCCCGAAGGGAGAAGGGAATCCTCCTTTCTCCTTGGGGAGAAAGGAGCTAGAGGATAGAGAGGGTAAATAAAAACGCATATCAAAGAACTCAAAAATCACCTATTTTGCAGGGTTCATTAGGTTATTGTGTTTTATCTTAATGAGTTCTGCAAAATAAGAAATTTTGTCGTTGCAATGCCGACTGGTTGGCAGAAGCAATCTCGATTAGTTGTAAATAAAGAGATTGCCGCCTCGTGTAATTTATCCCGCTTGGGCGGGACT